>JAFAMK010000165.1 GCA_019233415.1 Vulcanimicrobiota bacterium | reverse complement strand
GGTGTCGGCGTGACCGGTACGCTACCGCCGCCGCTAGTTCCGCCGCCGCCGCAAGCGGCCAATAGTGCGACAGCTACGAATGAGGCGAGCGTGCGCTTGCGAATGACGGCTTGCATCGTAGGCATGGGTGTACACGCAACGTCTGAGAAGTCGCTGAAGTGCCCAACCGTTCGTGAGCGTGGACACGGACCGTCAGTGGTGGTTCGAGCGAGCAGGCTCAACGAGTGCTGCGAACTGTTCCAAGGTCGTGTCGCGGTCGACACGGCGGCGTGGCCACTGTGTCGCATCGACACCAGGCGAGACCTCGCCTGGAATCTCCGTCATCGCCGCCTCTAGTCCGCTACGGCGAATGATCCCGCGCGTCGCCGTGTCGTAGCGGCCGGATGCGTAGGCGTACGTACGCGGGCGTGCGCCGGCGTGCTGTTGCACGCGGTCGAGGCAGTGTTCGATTTGGTACCGTTGCTGCGATTCGTCGAGCGTTGCGAGGTCGACGTGCTCGTGGCCGTGGCAGCCGATCTCGTTTCCGGCAGCGCGCATCGTGCGCAAATCGCGCCAGGTCATGTGGAACGGGCCGTCGATCGTCGAGCTGTTCACGTAGAAGGTCGCGTGCATCTTGTGTTGCTCGAGCATCGGGAAGATGACGTCGTAGCCGTCGACGCGCCCGTCGTCGAAGGTCAGCACGACGCCGTCGAGCCGTTCGCCGCGCGCGATTCGCTGTGCTGCTTCGTCGGCGGTGTAGACGCGCAGACGCTCGCGCGAAATCAGGTCGAGCTGCGCGGAGAACGACGCCGGCGCGACGGTTAGCTGCAGGCCGATGGGGTTCTGCGGCACGTCCGGTGCGACGCGATGGTACATGAGCACGACGAGTGCGGCGAGGATCGGTGTCACGGCGTCCCCGGTTCGACGAGTCCCACCCCTTTGAACTGCAAGGTCCCGGCGGCGTGGACCGGCGGACCGCCGAGCGACGGGACGACGTAGAGCGCCGTCAGCACGATCGGCGGGTTCAGCGTGCCGGGAACCGCTACGTGCAGTTGTTTCCAGCCGTTCCAGTCGACGTGCCGCGCGAGCGTCAGCGCGACCGGCTCGCCGTAGCGGTTGGTGAAGCGCGCGCGCAGGCCCACGCCGCTCGCGTCACCCTGCACGTCGAGGTCGAGCGCGACCGGTTCGCCGGGGAGCGGCTGCGTCGTCTGCGCGTACGCGGCGCGCGTCGTTCCGGTGAGATCGTAGTCGAGCGCGAGCGTGCTGTCCGCGACGGCGAGGTGGCCGGGTGCATGTGCTGGTGCGGTCACGTAGCTCCAGCGCGCGGCATCGGCGAATGGCGTGAGCGGCAGCAGGTGGCGACCGACGGGGATGATGAGCCGCGCAGTTGCGCCGCCCGCGCGCGCGATCACGATGCCGTCGTGCGCGCCCGCGCGGAAGAATCCGTCGTCGCTGACCGTCCCGTTCTGCGCGGTGAAGCGCACGGCGCCGGTCGTCTCGACGACGTTGCCGTTCGCGTCCTCACCGACCGCATGCAACGCGATCGTTCCGCCAGGGTCGGGATTCGGATGCGCCGGGAGGAGCCGCAGCGCGTGCAACGACGGAACGACGTCGACCGGCAGCATCGCGCGCAGCGTGCCGGAACGCACCGGTACGTCTGCCTGCCGCGTTGTCGCATCTGCCGTGAAGACGCCGTCGATCAGCCGGCCTGCCGCGCCTGCGCCTTGCAGCGGCGGTGCGGTGCCGAATGCGTGTCCGGCTGCGTCGACGATGCGTGCTTCGATGCGAACGTGCGCGCCGGGGAGCGTGCGCACGCGGTCCGGGCGTAGGGCGAGGCGGTCCGGTGTGCCGCGCGGCGCGTCGCTGTAGACGAAGAGGCCGTCGGCGACGGGACGTTCTTCGCCGTCCGACGGGACGTTCAGGACGCTTGCGTTCGCGTCGCCGAGGACGCGTGCGACGAGCGTCGAGGAGCCGCCGGAATCGAAGGCGGTTGCGTCGCGCGCTCCGAGGCCCAGGAAAAGCGCGCCGAATTGCGGGCGCGTAAGGCCGATGGAGTCTTCCGGGCGGCGGCCGTCGACGACGACGAGCAGCAGCGTGCCGTCGGCGCGGAGCGCGGCGCCGGCGAGCGGGAAGCGGCGATTCGTTTCCTCCGGCGCGGGTGCGTTCGGGTCGGCGTACGGCATGCCGTCGCGCACGAGTTGTGGCCCGCCGCCGACCGCGGCCGCGATTCCGTCGACCGCGGGATCGAGCGTCGCGCGCAGCGTGCCGATCCCGATGCTGCGGTCGCGGCCGACCCACAGCGCGGCGCGTGTGCTCGGCGAGCGCAGCAGCGCGCCGTTCGTCACGACGACGTTGAGCGGCTGGTTCGTCGCGCCGATGTCGAAGTAGTCGGCGTTGATCCCTGCGACCGCGCCGGTGCGGTTCGCCATCGACGAGATGGTTTCGCCGGACGAGACGAGCCGGTCGTGCGCGAGGACCGCGTCGAGCCGCACCGACGGCTCGCGCGGGTCGACCGCGACGATGTGCACGACGAGCGGCCCGTCAACGGTACGCAGCGCGTAGTCGGCGCGCGAGATTCCCGGCGCGACGAACTGCGGATCGGGCTGCGCTTGCGCCACGACTGCGGGGAACGGCGGCGGTCCGCCGAGTGCGGCGGGAAGCACGGGGGCGAGCAGAGCGGCGAGGAGCGCGGCAGACACGACGCACCGGTTCGTCGCTCGGCGCGCGGCGCTCCCGTCGGGCGAGCGGGCTTCGCGTGCGCGGTGCGAACGAGTGCGGGATGGAACGCGAGCACGTCGTCCTTCCGCGCAAGCACCTGCCGCGCGGTATGAAGCGACTTCCCTTCAGCGACGCGGTGCGCGTCGGCGAGACGCTCTACATCTCGGGCCGGATCGGACTCGACCCCGAGACCGGCAAACCGCCGGCGGACGTGCGCGACGAAGCGCGCGTGCTGATGGACGACGTGCGGCACGTCGTCGAATCGGCCGGCGCGACGATGGACGACCTCGTCATGGTGACGATCTTCGCGCCCGACGTCGGCGACTTCGCCGCATTTACCGAAGTCTACCTGAGCTACTTCGGCGAGAACCTGCCGGCGCGCGCGTTCATCGGCTCGGGCCCGCTGCTCTACGGGGCGCGCTTCGAACTGACCGCGGTCGCCGCAGTGACGAAGCGCGGCTGACTAGAGGTCGAACGAGCCGCCGCGATCCTCGTAGGTCGCCTTCGGCGGCGGCGGGTCGGGGAGGATCGGCCGTGCATCGTCGTCTTCCCGGAACCGCCAGCCGTGCTTCAGCTCGGGCAGGCCGAGGTCGGACTTCGCGGGCGTCGGGTTCGCGCGGGGTCGCGGTCGCGCGACCGGCGGTTCCGTTGGCGGCGGCGGCCTCGGCGGAAGTGGCGGCGAGACGTGGACGTTCGGCGCTGCGGCCACCGGCGCGGGAAGCCCGCTCGTGCTCGCTGCCGGGACCGCCGGTGGCGCCGGCGATTGCGGCGGTTGCGGCGGTGCAGGTTCGGGTGCGGGTTCGATCAGCGTTTCGACGAGCGCGTCGTCGGGGACGGTGAAGCGCTCGACGCCGTGGCGCCGGCCGCGCACGACGTACGCGTCGAGCAACCGCCGCACGCCGGCGAGCGGAACGCCGGTGACCGGGACGAGCAGATACTCGTCGGCGAACGGCTCGCACGTCGAGCGCGACGCGACGATGAACGCGTTGACCGCGAACGCGGCCTCCTGCAGGCGGTGCGCGAACGTGGCCTCGCTACCGACGACGGTGAACTCGCGCCGGTCGCGGAATCCCGCGTCGCCCGCGATCACTTCGCCCGTGTTGATTCCGATCCCGATCGTGAACGGCTTGCGGTTCTGCTTCTCCCAGCGGTCGCGCATCGCGACGACGTTGCGCACGACCTCGAGCGCGGCGCGCAGCGCGTCGTCTTCCTGCGTCGGGTTGTCGAGCGGCACGCCGAACACGCCGATGATCCCGTCGCCGAGGAACGTGTCGATGATCCCGCGATGGCGCTGGATCGCCGTTCCCGCGAGGCCGTAGAACTCGTTGAGGTAGCGCAGCGTCTGCTCGGGCGTCAGCGGCTCGATGAAGTGTGCGAAGTTGCGGATGCGGCAGACGAGGACCGTCGCGCGCACCGCGCGTCCGGTGAAGAGCCGCTCGTCCTTGCGCGCTAGCAGCACGTCGACGACCGACGGCGCGACGTAGCGGGAGAAGGTCGCGCGAACACGAGCTAGTTCATGCTGCTCGGCGCGCCAGCGCCGCCACACGACGACCGACCCGGCGATCCCGCCGAGCGCCGCGAGGGCGACCAGCCCGACGAGGAACGACATAACCGGGTGTTCGGCCGAACAGCGCCGTAACCCGCGGGATGGCCGACCTCGAATTTCTCCAGGGCCGGATCGCCGGGTATGCCGACTACGGTGACGGTGCGGCGCGGCATCATGTCGACAAGCAGATGCGCGCCTACCTCGGCGAGGCGCTCGCCGCCGTGCGGGAGCGCCTGCGCCCGACCGGCCCGCTCGGCGAGCAGATCGAAGGGCTGATCCTGCGCTGCGAGTTCTCCGATCAGCGGGTGATCCGGGCGGCCGACCACGCGCGTTTCGGCCGCGAGCAGATCGACCGCATCCACGCGCTCGACCGGCAAATCGTCGAGACCGCCGATCGTGTGCGCGAGATCACGTCCGCCGAAGAGCTCGGCCCGCTCCTGGATGAGGCAGCCCGTGCGCTGGACGAGCGCTTCGGCGCGCTCAGTGCGGAAAGCCCGGGATCGACGGCAGGCGCTTCTTGACCTCGTCGGCCGCGCGGCCTTTGAGCTCCGCGACGCTCGTCGGAACGCCCAGCTCGGCGAACTGATCCATCGCCGCCTGCGTGACCTTGTCGACCTGGCTTTGAATGATCCCGTTGACGAGCTTCGCCACGAGCGACTGGCCCGCGAACAGCTTCACGACCGTTCCCGGCTTGTCGCCGGCGGTGAACGTCACCTCGACCGGCGCGTCGGGAGCCTTCGTGTTGTAGACGTTGACGGTGAGCTGGTCGCCGTCGACCGCGATGTCGCCTTCGGTTCCGCGCACCGCGATGTTCGCGGTCGTCGTCGTGAAGACGTAGTCGGCGCGCGGTCCCTGCGGGTGCTCGACTTGGAAGCGCACGCGCCCGTGGTCGACGATGAACTGCGCGTGCGCGACGTCGGACTGCTCGAAGCGCGCCATCTGCACGCGCGTGTCGCTCGCGATCAGCACGCGCGAGGAGTCGGGGAGCGTCACGCGCGCCTGTGAGGCGTCGCCGGTCGTCGTCCAGTCCGCCGTCGCGAGCGCGATCGACGCCGCAGGGACGAGCGAGCCGTGCCGCTCGCCGCGCTCGTACGTCACGCTGCCCTTGACGTTGGTGAGCGTCTTGTCGGCATCGGCGAGCGCGCGGTGCGGCGCGGCGACGAACGCCAGCGCGAGCAGTGCGGCGACCGCGGCCTTCGCCGAGGACGCGCGCAGCGTGCGCGCGATGACGGCGCCGCAGACGAGCGCGAGCGCGCACCACGCGAGTCCCTGCCCGACCTCGCCGAGGACGAGCCGGCCGATCCCGAACAGCGCGCCGTAGACGAGCCCGAGCCCTGCGACCCAGTCGACGAGCGCGATCCCGAGGTTGTCTTCCGAGCCGCCAGGGACGAGCCGCGCGATCGGTCCCCAGCCCGCGCCGCTCGGCCGCACCCTCGCATAGAAGCGCGTCAGCGTCGCTTCGGACTCGGGCTTGGTGACGAACGTGACGATCAGCCACACGACGGTGGTCGCGGCGACGGTGATCAGCAGCCGCTTCGCCGTCGCGTTCGGGTCGTCGCCCGCGACGACGCCGCTGACGTAGCACCAGCTGCCGACGATCGCCGACGTCACCAGCGCGGAGATTTCGCTCCACGCGTTGATGCGCCACCAGTACCAGCGTAAAATCATCACCAATCCCACTCCTGCGGTCAGCGTGAGCATGTACTTCCAGGCATCGCCGACGGACGACATGACGAGCGTGACGAGCGCCGCGAGGACGAGTGCGAGGACCGTCATCCAGCGCGAGACGACGACGTAGTGCTTGTCGCTTCCGTCGCGCACGAGGAAGCGGCGGTAGAGATCGTTGGTCAGGTACGATGCACCGAGGTTGAGCTGCGTCCCGATCGTCGACATGTACGCGGCGAGGAAACCGGCCATCATCAAGCCGCGCAGCGCGACCGGCAGGTGGTCGACCAGCGTCTGCACGTAGCCCAGTTCTGGATCGGGGACGCCGTTCGCGCCGATCACGCCGTGCGGGTAGAGGACGAGCGCCGCGAGCGCGACCAGAATCCACGGCCACGGGCGCAGCGCGTAGTGGGCGACGTTGAAGAAGAGCGTCGCGATCACGGCGTCCTTCTCGCTGCGCGAGGCGAAGATGCGCTGCGCGATGTACGAGCCGCCACCAGGTTCCGCGCCGGGATACGACGACGCCCACCACGCGACGCCGATGAAGACGAGGAACGTCGTCACCGGCATCCAGCTCGCGTCGCCGGACGGGATGAAGGCGAGGATCGAACCGCCGCCGTGCGCGAGGTGCTCCGCGTCGACGCCGGCGAGGTCGCGCTTGAGCGCGGCGATTCCGCCGACCGCCGCGACCGCCGCGACCGCGAGCACGACCGCCATCGTCATCTTCACGATGAACTGCAAGAAGTCGGTGACGAGGATCGACCAGAACCCGCCGATCGTCACGTAGAGCGCAGTCAATCCGAGGCAAAGATACAGCGCTGGCAGCGTCGGGACGTGCAATGTCAGCGAGAGAATCTTCACCATCGCCAGGTTGACCCAGCCCATGATGATCGTGTTGACGAGCACGCCCTGGTAGACCGCGCGCACGCCGCGCAGCGCCGACGCCGGCTTTCCGCCGTAGCGCAGCTCGATGAACTCGACGTCGGTCAGCACGCCCGAGCGCCGCCACAGCGCCGCGAAGAAGAAGACGGTCAGGATGCCGCTGGCGGCCATGTTCCACCACAGCCAGTTGCCCGCGATCCCGTTCTGCGCGACGAATCCCGTCACCGCGAGGGGCGTGTCGACCGCGAACGTCGTCGCGACCATCGACGTCCCGGTCAGCCACCACGGCGCGCTGCGCCCGGACAGGAAGTACTCGCCGATGTTCTTCCCGCTCCCCCGCGCGAACCAGAGCCCAATGCCCAGGTTGATCGCGAAGAACAGGACGACGACCGCAATGTCGAGCGGGCTCAGCGCCATGGCGCACGGTTCGGCCGGCCGGGGCGGGTCCCTCCGCTAGGCGCAGTGCACGGTCGTGTCCGTGCCCGAGAGCACGCCTGGCGCAGTGTGCTGGCGGCGGCCGTGGTCGGTCAGGTCGTCGTATGCGCGCTCTTCGTGGATGAAGCGGTCGAAGCCGTCGTGGCCGCGCGCGTCGGCGGCGGCGCCGAACGCGAAGTAGTCGGGCGCGGTCAGCGGCGGGCGCGCGTTCAGCTCGTCGCGCACAGCCTCCGCGACGCGCACGTGCCCAACCTCGTGGTGCAGGATCGCGCGGCGCAGTTCCTCGGTGCGACCGCGCTCGTGCCCGGTGCCCTTCCACACGATCGCCTTCGGCAGGTAGATCACGACCTCGCCGAGCGAGAACGCGACGTTGCCGGCGTAGCCCGTCGCGCCGGCGCCGCGCGGCAAACCGGTCGTCGCGTATTGGAATTGAAACGTCGTCAGGCCGAGCTCTGCGTCACCGCTGTTCTCGCCGTTGCAGAGGTTCACGACGATGTTGTTCGCGACGACGCGGACGTGATTGCGACGCAGGACGTCGTCGTCGCTTCCGCCGGCCGCGATGGTGATGGCGAGCAGCGCAAGCGCGGCGATCACGGCGATATGGACGGCACCGGCGACGGTGATGCGGACGCCGACGGCGATGGCCGCGGGGTCGGCGCTGGGCCGCGCGTCGCGGGGAAGCCGAGTGCGCTGCGCGCCGCCTCGGCGGCGAATTCCGCGTCCTGCACGCGCGCCGCGGCGACCGGATCGTCGCCGTCCGGCGCGTAGCGCGTGCGGGCGGCGACGACGCTCGCGACCGTCGACTCGAGCAGGAGGGTACTGCCGCCCTTGTCGTCGGGGTAGTGCGCGTTCGAGACGAAGACGATCGCGAGGTCGGTCGCGGGGTCGATCCAGATGCTCGTCCCGGACGAGCCGGTGTGGCCGAAGCCGCCGCGCGGGAGAATCTCGCCGCGGTTGCGCGAAAACGCGCTGTCGAGGTCCCAGCCGAGCGCGCGCACCTCGCCCGAACCGACGTAGCGCGGCGTCGTCATCGCGCGCACGGTCTGCGGCGAGAGCGGAAAGCCGGGCGC
>JAFAMK010000121.1 GCA_019233415.1 Vulcanimicrobiota bacterium | reverse complement strand
AGATCCCCGAGCACGTGCGCAGCGGCGAGTTCGACCGCTTGCTGGTGCGGCCGCTCGACACGCTGTTCCAGGCGATCGCGACGCCGGGTCAGGTCTTCCCCGACGAGCTGATTCTCGGTTTGGTGACGTTCGGCGTCGCGACGTGGTACGCCGGCGTGCACGTCGACGCCGCGTTCTGGGTGTTCGTTCCGCTCATCGTGATCGGCGGTGCGCTGATCGACTTGGCGCTCAACTTGGGGATTGCGACCGTCGCGTTCTGGTTCGTACGCGTCGACGCGCTGCACTGGATCGTGATGCAGCTCGAGCAAGAGTTCACGCGCTACCCGCTGACGATCTACTCACGCGGCGTGCGGCTGCTGCTGACGTTCGTCGTCCCGTTCGCCTTCATCAACTACTTCCCGGCGCGCTACTTCCTGCACAAGGCGCACGACGGCGCCGCGCTCCCGCCCGCCGTCGGCCTCCTGACCCCCGCGATCGGCCTCGTCGCCGTCGCGCTCGCCTACACGTTCTGGCGCATCGGCCTCAACCGCTACTCCGGCGTCGGTCACTAGCCCTTCGACAAGCTCACGATGACGGGGACGCTCAGGATGACGGGGACGGGAGTGGTGCCGGGGCGGTCGTCGTGCCGCCGCGGTAACGGTCGAGTTCGATCGTGTTGATGGCGATCGAGGCGTGGGCGATGACGCGCATGAGCTGTTCGCGCTCGTCCGGGTCGAGGTCGAGGCCGCTGACGTTGTGGCCGTAGACGACGATCCCGCCGACGCTGCGGTCGTAGAAGAGCGGGGCGGCGAAGGTCAGCCGCTCGTTCGGGAACGAGTCCTGGATCAGCCGCGTGTCCTTTCCGGTGAACGTGAGCGCGCTGCGCCGCGCGGTGATCGCGTGGGTCAGCGCGTCGTCCGGCCCCAGCTCGATCACGCAGTCGTCGGGCCAGTTGTAGCGCTCGGCGAGGACGTAGCGCCCGTCGGGCTGGCGCGCGAGGATTCCGCCGAACGTGAGCTGGAGCGCGTGCGGCGCGTCCTGCAGCAGCGCGCGGTAGACGTCGCCGACCGTCTCGGCGTCGAGGATGTAGCCGGCGATGAACTCGAGCGCGACCCGCTGCTCGTGGCGGTCATGGAAGATGAAGCGGTCGACCAGGTGGTCGAGAAGCTCCCTGATCTTCCCGGTGAACGCGCCGATCGCCATCGAAATCCCGATCAGCACGACGTACGCGGTGTCGGTGTTGGTGTAGTAGACGTACGTGCTGATCTCTTCGACGATCGAGATGGTCCCGATGGCCGCCGCGGTCAGCGCGACGTACACGACCGCGCGGCTGACGACGAAGTCGACGTTGAAGAAGCGGTGCCGCACGACCGCGATCCAGATCGTCACGATCGGCACGATCGTCGCGGAGACGAGCACGCTGTTGAACCACGCCGTGATATGCCCGGGATAGTAGTTGTCGCTCAGAAGCCGCGCCGCGCCGGCGAACAGGAATGCCGCCGCGATCCAGCCGATGCGGTGGCGGTCGTTGAGCGGCGCGCGCACGAACGCTACGACCAGCGCGACGACGGTCAGCCAGCTGATCGTGTTCGACATCGTCTTGAACGCGTGGTCGAGCGCTTCGGCGGGAAGCGCGCCGTAGGTCAGCCGCCACTGCGCGAGGGCGTTCAGCGTTCCGAGGCCGAGCCCGAGCGCCGCGGCGATCCAGGCGAAGACGCGTTCGCGCGGCGCGTCGGTGTCGCCGTCGATCAAGCAGAGCGCGAACAGCAGGAGCGCGGGGCGAACCGCGCCGATGATCGTGTCGCCGAGCCAGTCCGGGATCGCGCGCCACGGATTCGGAATCACGTTGTCGAGGAACGTCGAGGGCGCTTCGAGCCCGCCCAGGCAGAAGCAGAAGAACGCCGCCGTGGCGATCCCCGGCTTGACGAGGAACAGAATCGCGCCGAGGCCGACCGCGACGACGAACAGCCCGATCCGCAAGAAGTCGAAGAAGCGGACCGTCATCGACTCCGTGCGCCCGCGCAGGTGCAGAATCTGCTCGCGGCCGTTGCGCTCGATCGGCAGGTAGCGCTCGGCGTTGTCGTAGGTGTAGCCCCGTCCGGCGATCCCGGGCTTGCGGTCGAACGGCCGGATGCGGTCGATGCGAACGCGGTCGCCGAGCAGGATCGCGTCGCCCGGTGCGGGCGTCGGCGTGGCCTTCCGCGCACCGCCCAGTGCGTGGAGCACCGGGATGCGCAAGCCGCGCCAGGCGATCCCGCCGGCGAGCGGCGCCGCCGTCCCCGCCGCGGCGCGGACGGCATTCACGCGCGCGTCGCCGTCGGTCGTGTAGCCGAAGAGGCGCAGCGGGTAGACGACGCGCGCGACGTCGGGGACGACGCGCCCGAGCGCGATCAGGACCAGCAGACCGACGACGATCATCCGGACTCGCTGGGCGAGGTTCAGCGAGACGTGGGGAAGGTTCGCCTCGGTCGTGTTCACGCCGTCGCGGTCAGGCCTTCGGCGGGCTCCACTTGCCGACCATCGACCGTGCGATGACGATGCGCTGGATCTGCTGCGTGCCCTCGTAGATTTGCGTGATCTTCGCGTCGCGCATCATCCGCTCGACCGGGTATTCGGTCGAGTAGCCGTAGCCGCCCAGCAGCTGCACCGCGTCGGTGGTCACGCTCATCGCGACGTCGCCGCACTTGAGCTTCGCCATCGCGGCATAGGTCGTGACGTCGGCTGCGCTCTCGTCGCACTTGCGCGCGGCTTCGTAGAGCAGCAGGCGCGCGGCTTCGACCTCGGTCTTCATGTCGGCGAGCATGAACTGCAGCCCCTGCTGCTGCGAGATCGGCTTGCCGAACGCGACGCGCTGCTTCGTGTACTCGGTCGCGTAGTCGAGCGCGCCCTGCGCGATCCCGAGCGCCTGTGCGGCGATCCCGGGGCGCGATTTGTCGAGCACCTTCATCGCGATCTTGAAGCCTTCGCCCTCGTTGCTCAGCAGGTTCGCGGCCGGGACGCGGCAGTTGTCGAACGACAGCTCGACGGTCGGTGACCCGCGAATCCCCATCTTTTTCTCGAGCTTGCCGACGGTGAACCCCGGCGTGCCCTTCTCGACGACGAACGCCGAGATGCCGTTCGCCCCCTTCGCCGGATCGGTCACCGCGAAGACCGTCACGACGTCGGCGACGCTGCCGTTCGTGATCCAAATCTTCGTGCCGTCGAGGACGAAGTCGTCACCGTCGCGGCGCGCTTTGGTGCGCATCGAGCCGGCTGCGTCGGAGCCGGAACCCGGTTCGGTCAGCGCGTACGCCGCGATCTTCGCGCCGCTCGCGAGGTCGGGGATCCAGCGCCGCTTCTGCTCGTCGCTCCCGCCGATGAGGATCGGCAGCGCGCCCAGCTCCTGCACTGCGATGATCAGCGCCGACGACGCGCACGCCTTCGAGACTTCTTCGACGACCTTCACGTAGGTGACGAACGAGCCGCCCAGGCCTCCGTACTCGGCCGGGAACGGGATGCCGAGCAGGTCGTTCTCGGCGAACAGCTGCTTGATGTCCCACGGGAACTCGCCGTTCGCGTCGATCGCCGCCGCGCGCGGTTCGACGCGCTCCTTGACGAGCTGGCGGACGACGTCCAGGATCATCGCCTCCTCGTCGGAGGCGGCGGGGCGAGCAGGTGCGATCGACATGGTGAGGGTGGGTTCTACGGAGACCGGACGCCACCCCGGCAGGTCCGGCCCCATGCGATGGGCGGATACCTCGCACATGCTCGCTCGCTTCCGGTTCGCGGCCGCGTTCGCGCTCGCCCTGATGGTCGTCGTGCCCGCCGCCGCGCACGCCGACGACGACAGCGGGTCGCCGACGACCATGACGCTCAACTTCGTCCCACCGAAGGGCTGGACCGACGATACGCGACCGAACAACCGTCCCGGACTCTGGCGGGACTGGGTGATCCGTGACGGCGCCACGGTGCATTCGATCGTGCTCAGCGTGACGCGCGAGAAACTGACCGCGATTCCGCTGGGTGAGGCGGCCGTCGCGTTCTTCAAGCTCGATTCCGCGGTCTCGCAGGTTACGGGCGGCCCGGCGACCGTTTGCGGCGACGTGCCGGCCTTTCGCTACCAGTACCGCAGCGATCGCACCGCCGGCCATCCGCTCGTGATCGTCCACGTGCTGGTCGACGTCGGAACGTTCCTCGGCGATGTCAGCTACGCGTGGCCGGCGGGCGGCGCGCCACGCGCCGACGCGCTCGACGCGCTGACGACGATGTGCGAGCAGCGCATCTACGCGATGCGTGCGCCGGCCGGCTGGCGCGGTAGCGACGTGCTCGCGAGCGGCCCGCATATCGGCGTCCAAAGCTTCGTTGCGCCAACCGGTCACGGCGCGCTGGTCGCACTCGCCGTCTCGGAGCCGGCAAGCGACGCGGCGAAGATGCTGGCGCCGGCCGTTGCGAACGCCGGCGGCACCGTGCTGAGCGACGGCGAGGAGACATGCGGCGCGATTCGCGTGCGCCACACGCGGATGCGCGTGCTGGGCAAGGACACCGACGGCCCGGGGATCATCGAAGAGGTCGCGGGCTACCGCCATGGCGCGAGCTATGTCTACACGTACGTGCGTCCCGAAGCCGAAGCCGCCGATCCGCTCGCGCAACGCGCGCTCACGTCGTTCTGCGCGACCGACGCCGTGCTCGCAACGCCTGCGCCGTTCCCGACGGCAGGCGCCGCACCGACGGCAAGCGCCGCACCGATGCCTGCGCCGACGACGTCGCCTTAGACGCCCGCCGGAATCTGCATCGTCGCCGGCTCGCCGTCGACTGTCAGCCGTGCGCCCGTCGCCGCGCGCACGTCGTCCACGCTCACGCCCGGTGCGACTTCGCGCAGCACGAGGCCGTTCGGGGTGACGTCGATCGTGGCGAGGTCGGTGATGATTTTCTGCACGACGTTTTTTCCGGTGAGCGGGAGCGTGCAGTGCTCGAGGATTTTGTGGTCGCCGCCTTTGGCGGTGTGCTCCATCATCACGATCACGCGCTTCGCACCGTGCACGAGGTCCATCGCGCCGCCCATTCCCTTGACCATCTTGCCGGGGATGATCCAGTTCGCGAGGTCGCCGTTCCGCGCGACCTGCATCGCGCCGAGCACCGCGACGTCGACGTGCCCGCCGCGAATCATCCCGAACGACGTTGCTGAGTCGAAGAACGCCGCGCCCGGAAGCACCGTGACCGTTTCCTTGCCGGCGTTGATGAGGTCGGGGTCTTCCTCGCCTTCGTACGGGTAGGGGCCGAAGCCGAGAATTCCGTTCTCGCTTTGCAGCACGACGGTCACGTTCGCGGGGACGTAGTTCGGAATCAGCGTCGGGAGCCCGATGCCGAGGTTGACGTACTGGCCGTCGCGCAGTTCTTGCGCGACGCGGGCGGCGAGTTGCGTGCGGGTGAGCGCCACCGTCACTGTCCTCCGTTGCGCTTGCGCGTCGTGACGCGTTCAATGCGTTTGCCGCCCGATCCGACCTGGACGACGCGCTGCACGAAGATCCCCGGCAGATGCACCTGCTCGGGGTCGATCGCGCCGGGTTCGACCAACTCCTCGACCTCGGCGATCGTGATCTTGCCGGCCATCGCGCAGAGCGGGTTGAAGTTGCGCGTCGCCTTGTGGAAGATCAGGTTGCCGTGGCGGTCGCCGATGCTCGCGCGCACGAGCGCGTAGTCGCAGACGATGCCCTCTTCGAGCACGTATTCGCGCCCGTGGAACGTGCGCGTCTCTTTTTTCGGCGAGGCGACCGCGACATGGCCGTCCGTGGTGTAGCGCCACGGCAGGCCACCGTCGGAGACCTGCGTCCCGACGCCGGCCGGCGTGTAGAACGCGGGAATCCCACAGCCGCCCGCGCGCAGCCGTTCGGCGAGCGTCCCCTGTGGAACCAGCTCGACCTCGAGTTCGCCGCACAGGTACTGCCGCTCGAATTCCTTGTTCTCGCCGACGTACGAGCCGGTCGTGCGGCGGATGCGCTTCGCGTCGAGCAGCATGCCGAGGCCCCAGCCGTCGACGCCGCAGTTGTTCGAGACGGTGACGAGATCGGTCGCGCCCTGCGCGAGCAGCGCGGAGATCAGGTTGTGCGGGATACCGTTGAGCCCGAAGCCGCCGACGGCGAGCGATGCGCCGCTGGGGATGTCGCGGACCGCCTCGGCTGCCGAAGCGACGACTTTGTCCATACGAGCCGGACTAGTGCTACGCCCGAACCGCCGGGTCCCGCCCCGAGGGATCGTACGCTCGACTAGGGAAGCGGTGCAACAGGAGGGGAACGATGAGCATCGAGCAGGTCACCGTGCAGTATCCGGTGATCAACAGCAGCCAGTTCGTCGCGTACAGCGGTGCGCGGATCGTGTTTTCGGACTACTACGTTACGGGGCAGCCCGCACCGGTGACGTTCCCGGTCATGAAGCAGGTCGGGATCGCGAACGTCGTGTGCGTGCGCGACCCGAGCGAGAACAACGAGCAGCCGCCGCCGACGCCGGCAGCGCCCGACTTCAATCCCAGTGAAGGGTCAGAGCTGGCGGCTGTCGGGATCCGCTATCAGAATATCCCGGTGACGCGTTCGATGAGCCAGGCGCAGTTCAACGTCGCCGCCACTCAGGCGGCCGACGCGGTCATCGTCGCCGGTTCGCGCGCTCCGGTGCTCGTCCACTGCTCGAGCGGTGACCGTGCCTCGTCGGTCTTCGCGGTCCTGCTGATCCGCTACGTCGGGATCACCAACGCAGAGGCGTCGGAGTTCGCGCAAAATTCGCTGCTGCTCTCGAATCAGACGATGATCGAGCGCGTCCTCGGCTACAGCTCGCCGCGCATCCCGGAGGAACTGCAAGGGCTGACGCTGCGGCGTTAGGTCCCGACCGCCTCGGTCGCGGCCCGGTCGCGGAACTGTTTCCAGTAGAGGCGTGCGTACGCGCCGTCGCGCGCGAGCAGTTCGGCGTGCGTGCCGTGCTCGGCGATCCGGCCGGCTTCGACGACGAAGATCACGTCGGCGTTGAGGATCGTCGAGAGGCGGTGCGCGATCACCAGGCTCGTGCGGCCCTCCATCAGCGGGACGAGCGCCGCCTGGATCGCGGCTTCGTTCGCCGAGTCGAGCGCGCTGGTCGCCTCGTCGAGCACGAGGATGCGCGGGTTCTTCAGCAGGACGCGCGCGATCGCAAGCCGCTGGCGCTCGCCGCCCGAGAGCTTGTGCCCGCGCTCGCCGACGACGGTCTCGTAGCCGTCGGGGAGCGAGGCGACGAACTCGTGGATGTTCGCGGCGCGCGCGGCGCCGAACAATTCCGCGTCGGTCGCGTCGGGTCGCGCGTAGCGCAGATTCGTCGCGATCGTGTCGTGGAAGAGGTACGTCTCCTGCGTGACGATCCCGATATGCTCGCGCAGCGAGGCCAGGGTGAGGTCGCGCACGTCGTGCCCGTCGACGCGAACCGCGCCTTCCTGCGGGTCGTAGAAGCGCGGAACGAGCTGTGTGATCGTCGTCTTGCCGGCGCCCGACGGCCCGACGAACGCTGCCATCTGGCCCGGTTCGATGCGGAACGTGACGCCGTCGAGCGCGCTGCGCTCGGGGCTGTAGGAGAAGCGCACGTCGTCGAAGACGATCTCGCCGCGCACGTCGTGCAGCGCCGCCCCTTCGACAAGCTCAGGATGACGGGGGGCGACAGACTCAGGATGACGGGGAGCATCGGCTCCGTCATCCTGAGCCTGTCGAAGGGCGTGGGTCACGCCTTCGGGTTCCATGTCGAGATACTCGAAGATGCGCTCGAAGACCGCGAGCGCCGAGACGATCTGCACTTGGACGCCGGCGAGCGTCGAGGCGGGACCGTAGAGGCGATTGAGGTACGCGACGAACGCGACGATCGTCCCGACCGTGACGCCGCCGGTGATCGCGAGCCAGCCGCCGGCGAGCCAGACGACCGCCGGGCCGATGATGACCATTGCGGTGATCGCCGCGATGAACCAGCGGCCGACCATCGCCAGACGAATTTCGAGCTTCATCAGGTCGGTGCCGACCGCATAGAAGCGCGCGCGCTCGAACGACTCGCGCACGAACGACTTGATCAGCGTGATCCCGGAGATCGAGAGCGTCTCCTGGGTGATCGACTCGATCGCGTCGCGCTTCTCGCGCGTCTGCTTGCGAATGTCGTACATCCGGCGCCCGACCGGCGAGAGCGGGAAGATCATCAGCGGGATGATCGCCAGCGCGATGAGCGCGAGCCGCCAGTCGAGGATGAAGATCGTGACGACCGTCGTCAGCATCTGGAACACGTTGGTGACGATCGTGATCAGCGTCCCGGTCACGACGTTGTCGATGTTGTCGACGTCGTTCGAGACGCGGTTCATGATCTCGCCGGTCTTCGTCCCGGTGAAGAACGAGAGCGGCATCCGGTGCAGGTGCGCGACGAGGCTCGTGCGGATGTCGCGCATGATCCCCTCGCCGACCAGCGAGTTCAGGTAGCCCTGGTAGACGCCGATCAAACCGGCGACCAGCGCGCTGGCGACCATCCCGCCGACGGCGAGCCAGACCCCGTTCATGTCGTGCTGCGGGATCGCGCCGTCGATCAACCACTTGGTGAACAGCGGCGGCGCCAGCCCGATCAGCGAGACGACGAAGATGCAGATCAGGACGAGCGCCTGCTGCCAGAGGTACGGCCGGAAGAAGGCCAGGATGCGGCGCAGGTCGACCCGCTTCGTCACCTTCGGACGATCGGGGCTGAACATGTTCGACCACATCAGGTGAACCGGGGGGCCGCCGCCTAACATCGTTCCTCCAACCCGCTTCGGAGCGTCATGGTTCCCCGCCGGGTGTGCAGGGATTCGGCGGAGTGCGTGTCACGCGAGCCGAACCAGCGCGCATGGAAACACCGTACGCCGCGCTCGTCGCGCCCGAACGCTTGGCCGAGTTCGCGCCGGGAATCTCCTGGTCCGTCCTGCCGGGCGACGGGATGACGCTGGTCTACTGGGTCTTCGAACCGCCGCACTGCGGCGACGTCCCGCTGCACCAGCATACCGTCGCGCAGGGCGGCGTCATTCTCGAAGGCTCGATCACGATGCGCTACGCGGACGGCTCGGAGCGCACGCTGCGCGCCGGCGACGTCTACACGGTCGGCTCGAACGTTCCGCACGGCGCGACGTTCCCCGAGCGCTGCGTCGTCGTCGACGTGTTCACGCCGAACCGCGTCGAGTACGAGGAGCGCTTCGCGGCCGGCACGCGCGCGGACAGCTTCGTCGTCGTCCCGGAGCGCGGCGCGTAGCGCGTCAGCGCTTCCCGTTGCGCAGGCCGGCCAGCTCGCGGAAGAGCTTCTGTTCCTTGTCGGTGAGGTTCGTGGGGAGCTGGCCGATCAGGCGCACGTACTCGTCGCCGTAGCCGCCGTCTTTCAGCTTGGGCATCCCCTTGCCGGAGAGGCGGAGCATCTTGTTGTTCTGCGTCCCGGCCGGGATCGTCATCGTCACGTCGCCGTTCATCGTCGGCACGCGCACCTCGGCGCCCAGGATCAGGTCGTAGATGCTGACCGGAAGGTCGAGGTAGAGATCGTCGCCCTTGCGTTCGTAGTGCTCGTCGCCGACCAGGTGAACGATCAAGTACAGGTCGCCGCGCGGTCCGTTGTTCGGACCGCTCGCGCCCTGTCCGGTGAGGCGAATGCGCTGGCCGTCGCGCACGCCGCGCGGGATCGTGACGTCGAACTTCTTCGTCTCGCGCACCCGCCCCGTGCCGTGGCACTGGGTGCAGATGCGGTTGCGGTCGGTCCCCGTCCCGTGGCACCGCTGGCAGATGTCTTCGACCTGCAGCGTGACCGATTTCTTCCCGCCCTCGAACGCGTCGTGCAGCGACAGCTCGATGGTCGATTCCAAGTCTTCACCCCGCTGCGGCGGGCTGTTGAATCCCGACGGTCCGGCCGCCGGGCGACGGCCGATCCCCGAGAAGAACATGTCGAAGAAGTCCGAGAACCCGCTCGGCCCGGCGCTTGCGCCCGCGTTGCCGAAGCCGCCGAAGTTTCCGAAATCCGCCGTCTGCTGCGCGCGGTACGAACGCTGCTGCTCGGCCTCGCGCGCGGCGCGCTGCCAATCCGAACCCAGGACGTCGTACTTGCGGCGCTTCTCGGGATCGCCGAGAACCTCGTACGCCTCCTGAATGTCCTTGAACTTCTCCTCGGCCGCGCGCGCGTTGTCCGGATTCGCATCGGGATGCCACTTGCGCGCGAGCTTGCGGTACGCGCTTTTTATATCTTTCTCGGCGGACGTTTTCGGAACGCCGAGAATCGCGTAATAGTCCTTGTAGTTCACGTATTCTTGGCGACGACGACTTGCGCCGGACGCAGGACCTCGTCGCCGATCGTGTAGGCCTTGTGGGCCTCGTCGAGGACGGTGTCTTCCTCGACGCCGTCGGGCGCCGGCTGCGTCGCGATCGCTTCGGCGAGACGCGGGTCGAACGGC
>JAFAMK010000094.1 GCA_019233415.1 Vulcanimicrobiota bacterium | reverse complement strand
GTTGTCGAACGCCATCCCGGTCAGCGCCGTCGCGCCCGCGATTGCGAAGCGTCCGGTTCCCGCTTCGGCGATGTTCCCGCCGTCGGTGATCCAGAAGCCCTGCGCCGCCGCGGGGAGCGTCGTTCCGTTCGTGCTGACGATGTCGGCTGCGGCCGTGTACGGTCCGCCGGTGTCGGGGTAGCCGGTTCCCGGCGGTCCGGCGACGCTGTAGAGGGCGGACTGCTCGGTGATCGTCGTCGTCTGCGCCGGAACGGCCGTGCCGTTCAGCGTCGCGTTGAGCGTGACGGTGACCGACTTGAATTGCGTCGCCGCCGAACCGTCGGTGGTGAGCACGACGACGTACGGGTCGCCGACCGTCCCGGCTCCGGAGACGTTGTCGGCCGCGTCGAGCGCGTTGAGCTGGGTCAGCTTGATCGGCGTCGTGCCCGCGACTTCGGTTTGCGCGATGGCGCCGGTCGTCGCGTCGACGAGATACAGCAGCGCGTGTCCCGTCACCGTGCCGCTCGGGCCGGTCTCGGTGTGCGAGATCGTGAGGCTGTCACCGGCCTTCGGCAACGCGCCGGCGCCGGTCGCAGGCGACCCCGCGATGACGAAGCCGGCCGAGTCGAGGCCGACGACGGGGATCGGGACGCCGACGTGGCCGCCGGCGAACAGGAATGCGCCCTGCTCGCGCAGCGGCTGCGGGATCGGAACGGGGATCGGTGCCGCGAGCGACTTCGGCAGCGGAGACGCGCCGCCGATGAACACCGAGGCGACCGATGCGCCGAGCTGAATCGTCGTCGGCGGCGTTCCCGGCGGCGGCGTCGCGTTCGAGCACGGTCCACCGGTGGTGGACGGCGCACCGCACGCGGTCAACTGCACGTTGAGATTGTTCGAGATGCCGGGGTTGATGTTGACCGTGAGCGGCGGCGCGGCAGCGAGCACGCCGTTCCCGTTCGCGTTCGGCGAGGGGCTCGGCGGGACGTACGGGTTCGACCCGCACTGCCCGTCGTATTGCGTGATCGTGAACGCGTCGTTGCCCGGAACGGTCGGGATCTGGAACGTGACCGACACGCCGCCGCCCCCGACCGGGACCGGGTTCAGCGCGGGGTTCACCACACCGTTCGTGTAGAGGTTGTAGCAGACGGTGAAGCCGCTGGTGCCGTAAAGCGTCGACCACTGGGCGGCTTCGGCGGGATCGGTGGGCTGCACCGAGACGACGATCGCCGAGTTCGGGTCGCTGGCGTTCAGATACTTCGGCGAGCGCTGCGCCGACGTCGAGGTCGTGCTCGCGCCTTGCGGTGTCGTCTTGGCGGGAATGATGGCCGTGACGCGGCCCGAGGCCATCGTGCCCTTGTTGCCGTTCGACGGCTGCTGCTGCGGCGTCGGAACGGTTTGCGAACCGCCCCCGCCGCCGCAGGCGGCGAGAAGCGCGGTCGTCGCGGCGAACGCCGCGAACGCGGCGGTGCGGGCGAAGTTCATGTGCGCGCGCATTATTGCGAGCTCCCCGTGCCGGTCGTCACGACGACGCCGATGGCGTTCGTCGATGGCGGGATGGCGGTGACGTCACCCGTGCTGATCGTGCAGTTGGCGCTGCTCGCAACCGCAGCCGAACCCGTCACCGTGAAGAAGCTGGCGACGCTGCCCGGAGCGGGGCTCGGGAGGTTGGATGCCGGCGTCGCCGCGGCGAGCGCCACGTTGGTGCCGCAGCCGGCGCTGAGGACCGGCGCGCTGAAGGTGCCGAGGTATGCCGACTCGCTGATCATCAGCGTGGTCGCGAACGTCGCCGTAGTGCCGACCATGTTGATCGGGCCGGGGAGAACGGGGACCGGCGGCGCCATGAACTGATAGCCGGTCGGGAGCCAGCGGACTTGCACGCCACCGGGTGCCGGCACGGTCGCGCCGACGGTCCCCGTGTGCGTCGGTGCACCCGTCACCGTGACGGTGCAGCCGGTGGCCGCCGGGGTCTTGGCGGTGATCGTGAACGCGCCGGTCGCCGAGGTCGCCGGGGTCACCGTGACGTTTGCGCACGACGAGCTGGCCGCGAAGTTCGGCGTCGGATAGAACGTTTCGGTCGCCGTCAGCGAGACCGTCTGGGTCTCAGCCTGGAAGGCCACCGGAGCCGGATTGGTCGCCGGCGCAGCCGACGCGCCGAACGCGCTCGTGTACGAGAGCAGGACGGGCCCCGGTGACGGCGTGGGCGTCGGCGTCGGGGTCGGCGTGGGAGTTGGCGTCGGGGTCGGAGTTGGTGTGGGCGTCGGCGTCGGCGTCGGGCCGGCCGGCGTCGGGGTTGGTGTCGGCGTCGGCGCGGCTGGCGCGGCCGGGGTCGAATTGCCCCCGCCGCCGCACGCAGACAACGCGACGACGGCAACCAAAAGGAAGCCGAAGCGCTGCATCAGGACTCCTCCGTGAACAAGAGCGCGGACAAAGTGCCCCGTCCACTTGGACAGGCACATGCGTTCTTGCTCCTAGTTCGGCCTGCGAACCGCGTGCCACATTGCCGAGCCCAGCAAGAATCAGCCTACTGTGACGTAGATCACACTGACTATAGCCGAGATTCTTATCTTGACTTAATCTGGCGCGGCGCTTCGTGCGCCCGGAATGCGTCGAGCCACGCGAACGTCTCCGGCACCGGGCGCGACGGGCGGTATTCGAGCCCAACCCAGCCATCGTAGCCGACCTCGTCGAGCACAGGAAGGATGCGCTCGTAGGCCAGCTCGCCGGTCCCGGGCTCATTGCGGCCGGGGCTGTCGGCGATTTGCACGTGGCCGAACTGCGCGCCGTGTGCGCGGATCGTCGCGATGAGATTGCCCTCTGCGCGCTGCGCGTGGTAGCAGTCGTACTGCAGCCGCATGTTCGGTTCGCCGACCTCCGCGATCTGCGCCAGCGCTTCGGCCGTCGTTCCGGTCAGAAAGCCCGGTGTCTCGATGCGGTTGAGCGGTTCGACGACGAGCGTCACGCCGACGGCGGCGAGCGTGCTCGCGGCGTAGCGCAGGTTCTCGATCAGCGTCGTGTGCGCGCGCGCCGGATCGAGGCCGGGGATCGCGATCCCGACCAGGCAGTTCACCCGCGTGCAGTTCAGCTCGCGCGCGATCTGCGCGGCGGCGCCGACGCCGCGGCGAAACTCGCCGATGCGGCTCGGGTCGGAGGCGTAGCCGCGCTCGCCGTTCGCGACGTCGCCCATCGGCAGGTTGAAGAGCACCTGCGTCAGCCCGTTCGCCGTCAGCCGCCGCTTCAGCTCAGCGATCTCCGACTCGTACGGCGACGCATATTCGACCGCGCGGAAGCCGTTCGCGGCAGCCGCGTCGAGCCGCTCGTAGAGCGGCAGGTCCTGGAACAGGAACGAGAGGTTCGCGCTGAAACGCGGCATCCGGTCTCATTCCGCAGGTTGACGCAGTTCGACCCGCCACAGTACCGTAGGAGGATGAAGCCGCGCGAGGAGCCCGCGTCGTGACGGCGATCGCCGTCTCGCCCGCGTTCGACCACTTCGCTGCGATCGTCGGCGCGAAGAACGTCGTCGGCTCCCCGGCCGAGCTGCGTACGTACGAGTGCGACGGGCTGCTGGGGTACCGCGTGCGGCCCGAACTCGTGGTGCTGCCCGGAACGACGGAAGAAGTCGCGGCGTGCGTGGTGCTGGCGCGCGAACTCGGCATGCCGGTCGTTCCGCGCGGTGCGGGGACGGGGCTGTCCGGCGGTGCGCTGCCGAGTGAAGGCTGCGTCGTGATCGGGCTCGCGCGGATGAAGAAGATTCTGGAGGTCGATCTCGCCAACCGTGTGGCGCGCGTGCAGCCCGGCGTCATCAACCTCGACATCACACGCGCGCTGCAGGCCGACGGCTGGTACTACGCGCCCGATCCCAGCTCCCAGAGCGTCTGCACCATCGGCGGCAACGTCGCGGAGAACTCCGGCGGCGCGCACTGCCTGAAGTACGGCTTCACCGTGAACCACGTGCTCGGGCTGACGCTCGTCACGCCGGACGGTGCCGTCGTCGCGCTCGGCTCGCAGGCCGGCGAGCCGGACGTGCTCGGCTACGACCTCACCGGCGTCGTCGTCGGCAGCGAAGGGATGACGGGGATCGTCACCGAGGTGCTCGTGCGCATCTTGCGCAGCCCGCAGCGCACGCAAACGCTGTTCGCCACCTTCCCGTCGACCGACGAGGCCGGTGACGCGGTCTCGCGGATCATCGGCGCGGGGATCGTTCCGGCGGCGATCGAGATGTGCGATGCGCTCGCGATCGAAGCGATCGTCGCTGCGACCGACGTCGACTGGCCGCTCGACGTCGGTGCGCTGCTGCTGATGGACGCCGACGGCGTGGAAGAAGAAGTCGACGAAGTCGCGGCGCGCGCACGCACGCACGTGGAGGCCGCCGGCGCGCTGGAGATTCGCGCGCCGAAGGACGACGCGGAACGATTGCTAGCGTGGAAGGGCCGCAAGGCCGCGTTCGCCGCGATGGGCCGCATTTCGCCGAACTACTACGTCCAGGACGGCGTGATCCCGCGCAAGGAGATCGGCAAGGTGCTGCGCGAGATCGCCGCGCTCGGCGCGCGCGCGGGCCTGCGCGTCGCGAACGTCTTCCACGCCGGCGACGGCAACCTGCACCCGCTCGTCCTCTACGACGGACGCATCCCCGGTCAGGAGCACGCCGCGGAAGAAGTCGGCGGTGAAATCTTGCGCGTCTGCCTGCGCTACGGCGGCTCGGTGACCGGCGAGCACGGCGTCGGCCACGACAAGGCGTGCTACCTCGGCGAACAGTTCTCGCCCGACGACCTCGCGACGATGCAAATGATCCGCACCACCTTCGACCCCGAGCGCCGCTTCAACCCGGAGAAGATGTTCCCGACCCCGCGCCTGTGCGGCGACAAACCTGGCGCCTACGTCCCGCACGCGACAGAAACCGCCGGCGAGGCAGCGCGCGGGTGACCGCGACGGCCGTCAGCATCGCGGGTGTCACGCCGCGCGAGATCGTTACGCCGCGCAGCATCGACGAGCTTGCGGCGATCGTGCGCGAGCTGCATGATGCGCGGAAAGCGTTCGCATTCGTCGGCGGCGGAACAGCGCTCGACCTCGGCAATTCACCGCGCGCGCTCGACGTCGCCGTGCGAACGAGCGCGCTCGACGCGATCGTCGACTACGCGCCTGAAGACCAAACGATCACCGTCGAAGCCGGCGCAACGCTTGCGGACCTCGACCGAGTCCTCGCGCGACACGGCCAGATGTTGCCGCTCGACGTCGCGGACCGCGAGCGCTCGACCATCGGCGGCGTCGTCGCGACGAACCGCTACGGCCGCCGCCGCCAGCGCTACGGCACCGCAAAGGACTTGATCGTCGGGGTGAGCATCGTGCGCCCCGACGGCGTGCGCGCACGCGGCGGCGGCAAGGTCGTGAAGAACGTCGCCGGCTTCGACCTGCCGAAACTCGCGGTCGGCGCGCTCGGAACCCTGGGCGCGATCGCGACCGTCACGTTTCGCCTCTACCCGATCCCCGAAGCGGCCCGCGCCGTCGTCCTGCGCTTCGGCCGCGAAGCCGCGCTCGGCGCCGCGCTGCACGAGATGATCGTGCGCCGCCTCGAACCGGAGTCGGTCGCGCTCTACGACTACCGCGCGCTCGTCGTCACCTTCGCCGGCACGCAGCGCGGCACCGACGCACAAGCGCGCACGCTCGTCGACGAAATCGCCCCCGCGCATGGCGTCGAAGCCGCACCGCTCTCGGAACTGGAGCGCGAATCCTACGAACAGCGCGAGCGCGCCGTGCGCCGCGACGGCTCCTGGCGCTTCCGCGTCATCGCCCCACCCGCCGAACCGGTCGCCACCGCCGCCAACGCCGTCCCCGCGACACCGCTCGCCGTCCCCGTCGCCTATCCGCTCCTCGGCATCGCCCTCCACGCGCACAGCGAAGAAACCCTCGCCGCCCCGCCGGACGCCGCCCCGGACTGGCCCGTCCACGACCTCCGCGAAACCGTCGCCGACCGCACGCACAACCGCGGCCACGTCGTCTTCGACGCAATCCCCGCCGCAGCACGCGGTCTCGTCGATCCCTGGGGGCCAACGCCTCCATCGTTCGCCTTGATGCGCACGCTGAAGCAGAACTTCGACCCCCACGGTCTGTGCAATCCGGGCCGGTTCATCGGCGGACTGTAGAAAAAGCAGCGGGACGGTGCTTGCGCACCGTCCCGCATTGCCTCACAACGCGATGAGCGTTAGAGGGCGTTGGCGAGGGCCCAGCCCTTCGGGGTTCCGATTCCGGTGACTTGGTTGTACTGCGATGCGTTGCACGAGTACGCACCGTTGCTGCCGGAGGTGCACGGGGTGAAGTACGTGTTGTATCCCGACGACTTGAAGAGGCTGTAGAGCGTCGGGTTCACCCAGCCGGTCTTCGCGCCGTGCAGCTGGTTCGTCTCGATCACGAACGCGACGAAGGCCGGTGACGACCACGACGTGCCGAGGTACGAGCCGAATGCGCCGCCGGTGAAGACCGCGACCGGATCGAACGGGAGCGAGATGTCGGGCTGGTTGCGGCCCGACGTGATCATGCCGGCGACGCCGCTCTGCCAGCTCGGAAGCGCGACGACCGTCGAGACGCCGCCGCCGCTCGAGTCGCCGCTGAGGCTCCCGGCGGTTACCGTCTGCAACACGCCCGAGCTGTTGTACGTGAAGTTCACGCCGCCGACCGAGGTGAAGTACGGATCTCCGGCGGGCGCGCTCACGCCCGTGGAGCCGCTGCATTCGCTGCTTCCCGTGTCGCCGGATGACGCCGAGAACGTCACGCCTTCGGCTGCGCCTTGCTGCGCGATCGAATTGGTTGCACTCTCGAAGGACGTATCGCTCGATTCACACCCGCCGAACGACGAGTTCACCACGCTGGCTTGCCCGTCGGTGAGCGCCTTGTTGTAGGCGTCTTCGATCGCTTGATCCGTGAGCGAGCCCATGTCGTAGACGATGATGTTCGCCCCCGGCGCGAGTCCCGAGATCGTCTGCACGTCGAGATCGGTCTCCGCGTCGTCACCGGTCCCGCCGCCGTCGACCGCGACGTTCGTCACGGTCCCGGTCTGCGTGACGCCCGCTGCCGACAGATAGCTCTGCAAGTAGCTGGTGTTGACGGGATCGTCGATAATGACCGCAGCCGTGACGCCGGTGCCGTTACAGCCGTGCTGCACGGGGAAGTCGAAGGGCTTGGCGACGCCCGTCGCAAGCGTTCCGCTCGAGTTGCTCAGTGGGCCGTTATCCGGTGCGGAACCGTTGCAGCCGCTCGTCGGCGTCGGCGTCGCGGTCGGCGTAGCGGTCGGCGTCGCGGTCGGCGTAGCGGTGGGCGTAGCGGTGGGCGTCGGTGTCGGTGTTGCGGTCGGCGTCGCCGTCGGCGTTGGGGTCGGCGTGGGG
>JAFAMK010000087.1 GCA_019233415.1 Vulcanimicrobiota bacterium | reverse complement strand
GCGTAGACGCTCCCGCTCGCGCCCGAGACTCCGACCACGATCCGGCGGCCCATCGATGCACGTCTTCCACGCCTCGTCCACAGAATCCGCACCCCGATTTTGTGGACGGCGACCGGGGGCACACGGTGCGCCCGGCCGAACGTTGCTCGCGTGCTCCTGGTCGACGAACGCCGGCTCCCCGCCGGGGACGCGCTCGCGCCCGCCGCGTTCCTCGCGCCGCTGGTCGGCCGCCGCGTCCTCGACCGCGGCGAACGGCGCGCCGTCGTCCGCCGGATCGCTGCGACGCGCGAGGACGTCGGGCTCGCGCCGCACGTGCGGTTCAGCCCGTCGTTCGCGGAGCGCGTCCTCGACGCGCTCGACCGCGGCGCGGTCCCTGCGCCGTTCGAGACGCTCGCGCAGCACGTTCGCACCCTGGTCGCCTTTTCCGACGCGGTCGACGTGCGCGGCGCGCTGCGGCAGGCGCTCGCCGCAAAGCCGGTCCTCGGCGGTGAGGCGCTCGCGCTCGACGCCGCGCTGCTGACCAACGACGACGACGCGTTCGCCTGGCGGCGGCTCGCCGGCGAGGCGGGGCTGCGCTTCGAGGTCGTCGAGCTGGGGCCGCCGGTCCCGCCGCCGCTCGACCTTGGCGCGGTCGACGGCGTCATCGCGCTGCTCCGCTTCGCGGCGTCGCAGGCCGACGCCGACGCGCGCCGCGCGCTGACGGCGCCGCAGAGCGGCGTGCGCCCCGACGACGCGCGCCTGCTGCTCGTGACCGCCGGCGACCGCTACGACCTGCTCGACATCATCCCGAAGGGTGCGGTCGCCGGCGCGACGCGTTTCGCGCACGGGCTGACGACGGTGACCGCTGCCTACAAGACGCCCGACGCGTCGGCGCGCAGCGTCCTGGCCGCGCTCGTCGCGACGTTCCCGTTCGACGACGACGCGACGGTCGCCGCGCTGGAACGCATCGCGCGCGACTTCGACGCCGCGTGCGCGTTCACCGAGTCGTGGGAGGCGCGCGATCTCGTCGCGGAGATCGAGGCCGAGCTGCTCGGCGCCCCGCCGCGCACCGCGGCGCTCGACGACCTCGCGCCGGCCGCGCCGGTCGACGACGAGCCGGCCGCGCCCGTTGCGACGCGCAAGCTCTCGTTCAGCGCGTCGTCGCTCAACGCGCACGCCGAGTGCGCGCGCAAGTGGTGGTTCCGCTACGCGTGTTCGGCGGTCGAAGACCGCGGCTCGTCGGCGTCGTTCTACGGGATCGCGTTCCACGCCGCGCTCGAAGAGTTCCACGGCGTCCATGCGCGCTTCGACGACGGCGAGGCGGCCTCGCTCGCATCGTTCCTGGACTACTGCGTCGCCGCGGCGTTCGACCGGCACCGCACGCGCTTCGACGCGCCGGTCGAGTTCGAGTTGCAGAAGCGCCGCGCGCGCCGCACCGCCAAGAGGTATTTGGCGTGGCTGCTGGAGCGCGCACGCCGCGCGCCGTTCGAGGTGATCGGCTGCGAGACGCAGGCCGACGTCGAGCTGGACGGACACCGCTTCGTCGGGTACATCGACCGGCTCGACCGCGATGACCGCACCGGAACCGTCACCGTCGTCGACTACAAGACCGGCTCGATCGCGACCAGCGCCGAGGAATATCTCGCCGAGGTGCGCGCGTTCCGCGAGTTCCAGCTGCCGTTCTATTTCTGGGCGCGGACCGCGGCCGGCGACGTCGTCACGCGGCTCGCGCTCGTTCCGCTGAAGGATTCGCTGCTCGACGTCGCGCCGGTCGAGCTGGAAGTCGTCATGACGTCGCGCGCGCCGCGCAGCCGCGGCGCGACCGGTGAGATCGCGCTCGAAGAACTGGAGCGCGCGCGCGAGCGGATGGTCGCGCTCGCCGGCACGCTCGCGAGCGGGGCGCTCGACGCGTTTCCGGCGACCGACGACCCCGAGGCGTGCCGCTACTGCGCCTACGCGCCGGCCTGCCGCGAGCGGCCGCTCGCGCTGGAAGAGCGGTTCGGGCGGTGAGCGTCCTTCGACAGGCTCAGGATGACAGGGGCCATGCATAGCCGCGGGGATGTTGCCGTGCTGGCGCTGGAGCGCGTGCTCGCGCTGCCGGCGGAGCACGGGCTCATTGCGTTCGTGGGGCCGCCGACGAGCGGGAAGACCGAGGCGCTGGTGCGCCGGTTCACCGCGCTCGTCGCGGCCGATCCATCGCTCGCCGACGCGGCGATCGTCACCGCCGCGCGCGAGGACGGCGCGCGTGCGCTCGGCGCGCGGATCGCGGCGGCGAGCGGAATCGCGGTGCGCGGCGCGTCGCTGCACGTGCTCGCGCTGGAGTTGCTGCGCGCGCACCCGCTCGAAACGGGGCTGGCGCTCGACCTGGAACTCGTCGAACCGCTCGACGCCGAGGAAATCTTCGAGCGCGCCGCCGCGCCGCTGTTCTCGGCCGAATGGAGCGACTGGCTCGGCACCGACGTCGATCCGGAGATCGCCGGGCTGCGCACACCGGACCGCTTCGCCGACGCCGCGCTGCGCCTGATCCGCAAGCTGCGCGACGCCGGAATCGCGGACGACGCGTTCCTCGCCGTCGCGCTGCGTGGCGCGGCGGCGTTCTACGCGAACCCGCCGAACCTCGCCTCGCCCGCGCTCCTCTCCGCGACGAAGGACGAGCACCGCGCCTCCCTCGCGGTCGACGCGTCGGAACTCGACCGCCAGCGCCGGCGCGAGCTGGACTTGGCGAAAATCCTCGCGCGGCTGTAGCGCGCGTACGTCGAGGAGCTGGTGCGGCGCGGCTGCCTGACGGCGGCCGATGCGGTC
>JAFAMK010000015.1 GCA_019233415.1 Vulcanimicrobiota bacterium | reverse complement strand
GTGGAGCGGCTGGACGCAGGCCGGCGGCGCGCAGCTGACGGTGAACGCGCCCGCGCAGAGCTGGTCGTGGATCGGTGATCCAAGCGGAAACGACGCCGGCGTGTTCCCGTTCGGCCAGACGCCGAACCCGGCGCTGTGGCGGCTGCGGAGCACCGTCACGGTCGTGCGTGACGACGGCCTTCCGGCGGAGTCCGTCGATGCGTCGGGGATGACGCACGCGACGCTCTACGACGTGGTCGGTCAAGTGCAGTGCGCGATCGCGAGCAACGCCAGTTTCGCCGGCGCAGAAGCTGCGTTCACGAGCTTCGAGGCGTACGAAGACGCGTCGTCGTGGGCGTTTACGGGCGGTGCCGCGCCGTACGCCGGCGACGGCCACGGCGGCTCGCAGAGCCTCGCGCTTCCGACGAACGCGACGGCGACCGTCGTGCTGACGCCCGACCCGACGCGGATTCTGTTCTTGGGCGCATGGTGCAAAACGCCAGTGGATTGGACGCCGTCGGCGGCGGCAAGCTGGACGCTGACGGTCGCTGCCGGCAGCGTGACGCTGGGCGAACCGGTCGTGCTTCCGTTCGCCGCGACGGGCGGCGTGTGGGGCTATCAGTCCGTGCCGGTCGATCTCCCGGCACTGGTGCCGAACGGCACGCGGAACGTGACGGTGACGATCGCGGCGGCGAACGGCGCGGCCTCGACGGTGCTCGTCGATGACGTCGCGGCGTTCCCGCTCGCGAGCAAGTTCGCGGCGCACACGTACGACCCGGTGTACCGCCTCATGCTGGCGCGAACGGACGGCACGGGGAAGACGTGGTTCACGCTGCGCGACGCGTCGCTGCGCCGGGTCGGCGGTACGAACCCCGACGGGACGCCGGCGGCGCTCCAGCTCGCGTATCTGTCACTCGCCGGAAATCCCGGCGGTTTCGCGGCCGGTGACCCGAACGCGTCGCTCGCGATCCGCGCGCTCGGACCGGGCACGTGCGAGACGTTCCGCGACGGCGACGACTGGACCGCCGGCTGGACGCCGTCGGACGCGACCGCGTTCGTCGCGTCGAACGGCGTGCTCGCGCACGCGTCGACGACGAGCAGCGCGACGCTGACCTCGGTCGCGGCGCCGGCGAGCGGCGCGATGGCGTTCTACTGCGAGCTGGTCTCGCTCGACGGCACGCCGCTCGTGCCGACCGACGACATTGCGGTCGCGGTCGGCGACGCGACGTTCACGCTCGCGGTCGCGACCGGCCAGTGGAGCGCGACGGTCGACGGCACAACGCTCACGCCGCTCGCGACGTTCGTCGGACCACCGCGCTGGCTGCTGCTGCTGCAAGTGGGCGGATACCTCACGCTGCACGCGAACGGCCAGCTGCTGTTCAGCACGGCGGCGAGGGCGAGCGGCGCCGCATCGCTGACGACCGGCGCGAACGCGCTCGGGATCGCAAACCTCACGCTGTTCGACGCGCCGGCCGTGATGGCGAAGTACAGCGACGCCACGGGCGCCTCGCGCCAGACGCAGGCGCTCACCGCCGAGTCGTACACGGTCACGCAAGCGATTCGCGATGCGTGCGGCAAGACGGTCGTGCGGACGAAGCCCGCGCCGGGTGCGTTCGGCGGCGGCGCCGCGCTGCCGGTCCCGGCGTACCGCTCGACGTTCGTCGCGAACGTTCCCGCATTCGTTGCCGGGCTCGCGGGCGCCGCGACGATGCAGGGCGACGTCGCCGACTGGTACGACGGCACGAACGACACCGACGATCAAGGCTACCCGTACCAGCGCGTCGTGCCGGAGCCGGGCCGAACCGCGCGTCCGCTCGAGATCGGCTTCGCCGGGCTCGCCTCCGCGATCGTCGACTACGGTTCGACGAGCCCCGCCGCGCGCGCGACCGTGCAATTCGCGTACGGCGCGAACGCCAGCGACACGGTGCCGTCGCTCGACCTCCCGGCGGGCGCGTTCGGCATCTCGATGCACTCCAGCCCGGCGAAGGTCGTCCAGACCTCGGTCGCCGACGCGATGAACCGCGTCGTGGCGCAGTTCAGCGCGCTCGGCGACGAGAGCGTGCTCAGCGCGACGATGCCGGCGTTCGGCAACGGGAGCGCGACCGTCACGACCGAGGAGCCCGACGCGTTCGCGTTCGACGACGACGCGTTCGTGAGCGCGCAGACGAGCAACGCGCTCGGCCAAGTCGGCTCGGACACGTCGCCCGACGCCGGCCTGTTGTCGTTCGCGTACGATGTGGGCGGACGCGTTCGCTTCACGCAAGATGCCGCCGCCGCGGCAGGCGGATACGCGACGTACTTCACCTGGGACGGTCTCGGGCGGCGCCGTTCGCGCGGGACCGTGGCGTGCACCACGTTCGCCGACCTGCAGGCGTACGCCGACGACCCGCTGTGGCCGGAAGACCAGACGACGGTCGCGTTCACGCAGCAGAAGAGCTACGTGTGGGACGGCGACGGGACCGATCCCGACGCGATCGGACTCCTCGTCCAGCAGTCGGCGACGACCGGCACGACGCCGACGACGGTCACGCAGACGTTCGCGTGGGACGGGCGCGGGCGCCCGGCCTCGCAGACGACCACGATCGCAACGAACGCGAGCACGCTCGGCACGTTCACGACCACGTACACGTACGACGTGGCGAACCGCATGACGTCGATCACGTACCCGAACGTCGCGGGAGTCGGTTTCACGTCGGCCGTGTACGCGTACGACGGGCACGACCGCGTCGTGGCGATCACCGATCAGGCCGGCATGCCGTTCGCGACCTACACCTACAATCCGCTCGGGAAGGTGATCGCCGCGGCGTACGGCGCGAACGCGATTCCGGCGGCGCGCACGTACGACTCCGCCGGCCGGCTTCTGACCTCCACCGTCGGCACGAACGGAACCAGCTACGGCGCCACGCTGACGTACACGCCGGACAGCGTGGTCGAAACGCTCTCCGAGTCGCTGTCGTCGAACACCGCGTCGTACGCGGCCGACGTGACGTACGCGTACGACGAACTTGGCCGTCTCACCGGCGCGGTCGACGCGCAGTCGGCGCGCACGCTCGCGCTCAGCTTCGTGCAGCCCGACGGCGCCGTCGAGCAGAACGGCAACCTGCAATCGATCACCAACGGCGCCGGAACGACGACGACGCTGCTCTACGGTTCGGGCTCGAACCAAGCCGTCTCGGTGCAGTACGGCGACGCCGCGGCGCTCGCGTACGGCTACGACGCCAACGGAAACGTCGCGGGCGTCGGCGCGTCCGCGTTCGGCTACCTGCCGGGGTCGACGCTGCCGCAGAGCGTCACCGACGGCGCGACGAGCGTCGCGCTCGCGTACGACGCGAGCGGCAGCCGCGTGCTGAAGCAAGTCGACGGCGGTACGCCGGAACTCCGCATGTACGGGGGTGCGTCGGGACCGCTCGTCACCGTCGACGCCACCGGAACGGCGACCGCGTGGGTGTACGCGCCGAGTGGGCCGATCGCGATGGCGACGAACGGTGCGCGATACGTCGTCGTCACCGACTACCTCGTCAGCCCGCGCGCCGTGATGGACGACGACGCGAACGTCGTCGCCGCGTACGCGCACGACGTGCTCGGCAACGTGGTCAGCAGCGTCGAGCCGGCGAGCGGCTTCGTCCCGTTCCAGTTCACCGGCTACGAACTCGATCTCGAAACCGGCCTCTACGCCGCGGGTGCGCGCATGTACGACCCGACGACGAGCCGTTTCCTCGCGCCCGATCCGGCCGGTCAGTACGCGAGCGGCTACGCGTACGCCGGCAACATGCCGACGATGCTCGTCGATCCGACGGGCCAGATGACGAAGTTCGGCGAGATCGCGATCGAGGTCGTCTCCGCGGTCGCGATCCTCGGCTCGATGGTGCTGACCGGCGGCGCGACGAGCGAGCTGCTCGTCGCCGACCTGGCGTTCGACGCGGCGACGCTGGCGAGTTTCGGAACCGTCGCGTTCGCGGGCGCGGTCGGCGGCGCGATCAGCAGCGGGGCCGTCGAGGCGATCACCTACAGCGCCGAAACGCCCCCCGGTCTGTGGAACACCGGCCAGTTCTTCGAGTCGGTCGGGGTCGCGATGGCGGCCGGTGCGGTCGGCGGCGCGTTCTCGGGCGTCGCCACGCCGCTGGCGAACGCCGGCTGGGACGCGGTCGAAGACGCGCTCTTCGCGACCGCGACCGACGAGATCGCGCCGGCGACGAGCGCCGCCGCGCCGGCGCCGCCTTCCGATCCGCTCGCCGACGGTGTCCCGGAGCGCAGCCCGGCGCCTGATCCGGCGCGCTCGGACGCGGACGACGCGCCGCGTGCGCGCAGGAAGATTCGCCCCCTGCGCTCGGACTGGGTGGAGCTGGCGAAAAACGTCGTCCTCAGTGCAGGCACCGGCGCCGCCGGCAACGTCGTGGAAGCACTGGTCCAAGACCCGCTGCAGAACCTCGTCGAAGGCAAGCCGGCGCGAGCGGGACTCGGCTGGTCGGTCCTCGAGAGCGCCGGGAAGGGATTCGTGCTCGGCGGTTTAGGCGGCGCGGCCAGCACGTTCTTCGAGTACAACACGTTCGGGATCACCAAATCCACGATCAAGTCGTGGTGGACCGACGACAGAATCGCGTTCGTCGGCTGCATCGCTGTCGGCGGCGCGGTCGCGCTCGGCACGACCGGTGCGGGCTTCTATGCTCTCAACACGGTCGTCCAGCACTACACGTCCAACGGGGGAAGCTCATGAGCGGTTTGCCCGATCCGCTGCTCTCCGTCCGCACGCAGCAGAGCAGAAGTTACAGCTCGCCCGTCGGGCAGCTCCTGGCGTTCGACTTCTCGTCCGACATCGGCGACGGCCAGATGATCCTCGGCTATGCGGTCAGCCTGTCGGGCTGGTGTCTCAGCTACGTGACGAACTCCGTCTCGAGCGCCGAGAACCTCGCCGTGCTCGGCATTAACCTCGTGCCGAACCTCGCCGGAACGACGCTGTACGTGACGGCGAACGCGTACATGAGCGACAACAAAGGCGACGCGGCGGGGTCACCGGAGGGCGCGCCGAGCACGATGGTGCAGGTGACGGCGGTGGCGCTGATCGGGACGTCGACGCAGGCGGGCAGCTTCGTCGGCAACGTCTACCAGCTCGAGAGCGGCGCGACGTCGTACGAAACGTACGGCAGCCCCGTGTACGGCGGGTTCCTATCGGGCTTCATGTTGACGTCGAACGATCCGGGTTCGGTCGGTTCGATCGCGCTCAACGCGGCTGCATCCGGCCCGGGCAGCAGTTTCACGCTCAGCGGGTCGGCGACCACCACCGACGTGACGACGACGGGAACGGTCGACGCGTTCGCGTTCGCCTACCCGTATCCGTATCCGAGCGCCTCCGGCACGCCGCCGTTCGCGAATTTTCAGATCGTCCAAGCCTCGGTGTCATGGTCGGCGCCGAGCAGCAGCGGGATGACCGGACAGTTCTCCGCGACCTTCACGCCGCCGAGCGGGATGAGCATCATCCAGTGGGGCGTGCTCGTGAACGCCCTCACCTTCGACTACACGAAATCGGAGCTGCAGTTCGTCCAGTTCCAGTTCGTCGAGAACTTCCCGACCTCACCGCCGTACGGCGGCAGCAACACGGTCAGCGGCCAAGTCGTGATGAACATCTACAATCCCGACGGGGTCCCCGACTGGATCGAGTCGACCTCGTCGGCGGTCTTCTCGGTCATCGCGCAATTCGGACCGTCATGACCGTCCGGCCGAACCCTTCGCCGAACCCTTCGAGGAGAGAACGCTCGTGAGCAATCCGCTGAACCTCGAGATCCAAGGACCGCAGTACATCTCGGGCACCGGCTCGACGACGTTCGAGTTCTCCGACACCGTGACGTCGTGCGTGTTCGGGTTCTCGAAGATCAACGCCGAGCAAGAAGACTCGGTCGAGGACATGCAGGACTTCACGCTGCAGCTCTGGACCAACGGGGCCAACGGAAGCACCGTCACGGTGAATCAAACGGTGGGCGGGTTCGTCCCGGACGAGACCTACTCGTACGTGACGTGTCTCGCGACGGTAGGTTCGACGCCGGAGGGCGTCACGCTCGCGAACTCGGCGAAGATGCCGCTCGGAAGCTCCGCGCTGGTGACGTCGTCAATCGGCGGCCCTCCGGCGCTGTGCCTCGGCGTGCTCTCCGGCTTCGGGCTGCAGTTCACCGACGACACGGACCTCGACGGGATCGGTGCGGGTGTCGGCGTCACGATGGTTCCGTCCGGCACGCCGGAGATCATGCTCGTTGGAAACGGCTCGCTGATCGGCGACGAGCAGGCCGCGGCGTCCAACACCGTCTCCGGCGGACTGATCTGCATCTCCGCGGCCGCCCTCGCGGCCGGCGGGTTCAACGGGACGATGGTGGCGACCGCCGGTCAGACGAATATCTGGGAATGGCTGCTGAGCAACAGCACCCCCGCGACGCCCGGCCTGTTCCTGCAGTCGTTCTACTTCCAGTGGCCGATCGCGTTCGGACTTGGCGGAGGGCCGTGGTTCCAATCCATCACGGCGGGCGGTTCGAACCCTACGATCAGCAGCGGAGGCCTGGCGGTGACCGCCTACCTGAACGGGTACGTGAACTACGGCGAGAGACACTCCCCGAACCAGCAACCCGCCACCTACCAAACCGCAAACTACGTCTGCCTCGCCGCAGCAACGTAGATCAGACGACGCGCTGTTCGAGTGCGCGCAGAACGGCTTTCGTGCGGTCGTTGACGCCGAGCTTCGCGAAGATGCTCGACACGTGATTCCGCACCGTCCCCTCGCTGAGGTGCAGCGCGTCCGCGATCTCGCCGTTCCCGATCCCGCTCACCATGAGGCGCAGCACGTCGCGCTCGCGATCGGTCAGCCGCTCCGGCATCGGAAGCGCGTCGTTGTCGTTCGAACCTGATACGGAGGGTTTGTCGATCGTAGCGGCGAGCGGCGCGTAGAGGTAGGTGCCGCCGGCCGCGACGGTGCGGATCGCGTCGATCAGCGTTTCCGGCGTCACGCCCTTGAGGAGATAGCCGCGCGCGCCGGCCTTGATGCCGGCGACGAGCGCGGCGTCGTCCTCGAACGTCGTCAGCAGCAGCGTCGGCGGCAGCGCGCCCTGCGCGCGCAGCGCCGCGACGACTTCGATGCCGTCGCGTTTCGGCATCCGAACGTCGAGCAGCAGCACGTCCGGGTTCGATGCGAGGACCGCGGCGATTGCGGCGTCGCCGTCCTCGGCTTCGGCGACGACGTCGATGCCGTCGAACAACTGCAAGAGCGCGCGGATGCCGTGGCGCACCAGCGCCTGGTCGTCGACGAGACAGACGCGGATCAACGCACGCGCTCGGGCGGCGGAAGCGTCCCGTTCAGCTGGAAACCCTGCCCGTCGCGGCTGTCGAACGCGAGCGACCCGCCAAGGTTCTCGAAGCGCTCGCGCATCCCGGTGAGGCCGTTTCCCATGACGATCGGCCCGCCGCGCCCGTCGTCACGCGCGCCGATAAGGATGCCGTCCTTGTGCTGCCGCAGTTCGATGACTAATTCGCGCGCGTTCGCATGGCGCAGCGTGTTGGTGATGACCTCCTGCACGCAGCGCAGAACGACGTCGGCGCGCGCGGGGTCGATCGCGTCGAGTTCCGCCGGCATGACGAGCCGCACGCGCAAACCGTCGATCGCACCGGCCAGCGCTTCGAGCGCGCTGCGCAAGTCCGGCGGCGTGACGCGGAACCGGCTCACCACCGACCGCACCTCGCCGAGCATGTTTCCGGCGACTTCCCGCGCGCATTCGAGGTGCTCCACTGCAGGGCCGCTGGCGAGCCGGCTCGCGACGTCGAGGTGGATCGTGAGCGACGTCAGACTGTGCCCGAGCACATCGTGCAGGTCGCGTGAGATGCGGAGACGTTCGCCGATGCGCGTGCTTTCGGCGAGCATCACCTGCGCGGCGCGAAGGTCGGCGTTGGACCGCGCGAGCGCCTCACGCGCCGCGATGTCGCCGCGCGCGAACTGC
>JAFAMK010000432.1 GCA_019233415.1 Vulcanimicrobiota bacterium | reverse complement strand
CCTCATCCGCGACGGCGCCACCCTCGCCCGCGACGCCGACGACGTCCTCGCCGCGCTGCCCAATGCACCGCTTCGCGGCGTGCAGCGACAATCGCAGGCAGCTAGCCCCTTACTTCCGGACGATCCGCCCATCGTGCTGCGCATCCTCGACGCGCTGGCCGACCGTACGCACGACGCTGCAGACCTCGCGGACAAACTCGGCGTCCCGCCCGCCGCGCTGTTCGCGCAACTGACCGAACTCGAATTGACGGGGCGCATCGTCGTCGGCGCAGGCGGCTTTGCGATTGCGCCGCGTTGACGCCGTGCGCCACACTGGGCGCGTGAACGTTCGGTTGATCGCGGTTGGGAAGGTTCGGGAGCGGTATGTTGCCGATGCCTTGGCGGATTTTCGCGGGCGGTTGCGGGCGTATCATCGGCTCGAGGAGGTCGAGGTTCGGGCGGCGGACGGGGGCGATCCGGTGCGGGCGATGCGGACCGAGGGCGAGGCGATTCTAGCGCTGCTGCAGCCGAACGATCATGTCTGGCTGCTGGAGCGCACCGGCGAGCTGATTTCCAGCGAGGAGCTGAGCCGGCGGATCGAGCGGCTTCCGCATCAGGGGATCGTGCGGTTGACGTTCGTCGTCGCGGGGACGTTCGGCGCGTCGGAGGCGCTGCTGGCGCGGGCCGACGTGCGCTGGTCGCTTTCGCCGCTGACGCTGCTGCACGAGTGGGCGCGCGCGCTCGTGCTGGAGCAAGTGTACCGCGCGGCGAAGATCGCTCGGGATGAGCCCTACCACCACTGAGGAGTCGTCGCTGCTCTCCCTCGATGCGCTGGCCGCCCGCTTCGGCGCCGCGGCGCGTTCGCTGTGGCCCGAGGGTGAGCCGGTGGTGCAGTTCGAGCCGGCGCGGCGGGTCGAGTTCGGCGACGTTGCGACCAACGTCGCATTCGGGTTGGCGCGCGTCGCGCGCATGAAGCCGCAGGACATCGCGACCGCGCTCGTCGAGCGCGCGCTCGAAGACCCCGGCGTGCGCGCGACCGTCGCCGCGGCAACCCCCTTGGCGGGGTTCGTGAACCTCACCCTGCAGCCGGCATTCTGGCAGCGCGTCGTCGCGACGGTGCTGCGCGAGCGCGAGGCGTACGGTCGCGGCGCGCCGACCGGCGAGCGCATCTCGCTCGAGTTCGGCAGCGCGAACCCGACCGGTCCGCTCGTCGTCGTCCAGGGACGCACGCTCTCGATCGGCGACACGCTGGCGAAGGCCATGCGCCACGCCGGCTACGACGTCTTCGTCGAGTGGATCATCAACGACGCCGGCTCGCAGCTCGACGCGCTGGGCCGCTCGGTCTACGCACGCTATCGCCAGCTGTTCGATCCGGCCTACCCGTTCCCCGAGGACGGCTATCCCGGCGAGTACCTCGTTCCGGTCGCGCAGGCGCTGCGCGCACGCGACGGCGAGCACTGGCTCGGGGTCGAACCGGACGACGCCGCGCCGGAGATCGCGCGCTTCGCGCGCGACCTGATCGTCGCCGAGCAGCAAGACGTGGCGCGCCGGTTCGGCGTCGTCTACGACCTGTGGCAATCGGAGAAGGCGCTGCACGACGCGGGCGCGATCGAGCGCGGCGTCGAGCGGCTGCGCGAACTGGGCGTCCTGTACGAGAAGGACGGCGCGCTCTGGCTGCGCACGACCGCATCGGGCGACGACGAGGACCGCGTCGTCATCCGCACGGACGGCCGGCCGACCTACTTCGCGAACGACGTCGCCTACCACTACGAGAAGCTGCAGCGCGCCGACCACGTCATCGACATCCTCGGCCCGGACCACCACGGCTACATCGCGCGCCTCAACGCGCTCGCCGACGCCTACGGTCGCACCGGCGCCATCGAGGTGCTGATCGCGCAGCAGATCACGCTCAAGCGCGGCGACGAGACCCTCTCCATGTCGAAGCGCGCCGGAAACGTGGTGACGCTGCAGGACGTCATCGACGAGGTCGGCGTCGACGCGGCGCGCTTCTTCTTCGTGATGCTCTCGACCGATCAGCCGCTGACGTTCGACCTCGCGCTCGCGAAGAAGCAGTCGAACGACAACCCCGTCTTCTACGTCCAGTATGGTCACGCGCGCATCGCGTCGGTCCTGCGCCGCGCGGTCGCATCGCATGCCGACGCGCTCGCGGCCGCGGAGCGCGGCGAGCGGCTCGACGCGCTGACCGAGCCGGCGGAGCTGGCGCTGGCGCGGCAGCTCGCCGAGTTCGGCCCGACCGTCGCCGGCGTTGCGCGCGCCCGCGCCCCGCACCGCCTCACCAAGTACGCGCGCGACCTCGCGACCGAGTTCCACCAGTTCTACGACGCCTGCCGCGTGCTGACCGACGACGACGCCTCGACGACGGCGCGGCTCGGCCTGTGCATCGCGACGAAGACCGTCCTTGCAAGCGCGCTCGCGCTGTGCGGCGTCGCTGCACCCGAATCGATGTAGCGCGCGCTACGGTTCGATCGAGACGACGACCACGTCCGGCGGCTCCTGCGCCTGCATCCGCGCGACGTAGGGCTGGACGAAATAGCCGAACAGGACCTTCAGCAGCGCAGCCGCGGGGATGCCGAGGACGAGGCCCGGGAGCCCGAACAGCTCGCCGCCGGCGAAGACCGCGAACATCACCGTGATCGGCGAGACGCCGATCGACTCCGACATGATCTTCGGGACGAGCAGGTTGTCGGCGACGCGCGAGACGACGAAGATCACGATCGTCACCCAGAGCACCATCACGGTTCCCTGGGGAACCGCGAGCAGCGCGCCGACGATCTGCGCGACCAGCATCCCGACGAACGGCACCGCGTAGCCGAGCGCGCAGATCACCGCGACCAGCAGCGCGAAGCCGAAGTGCGCGGGGAGGAGCAGCACCCACACCGCGGCGCCGACGATTCCGCACAGCAGCGCCTGCCCGGCGACGAAGTGCCCGAACACCTCGACCAGCTCGCGGAGCAGCGCGGCGACGCCGGGCCGGCGGCTCGGCGGGATGAAGGTCAGGATCCCGTCGCGCACGTCGCGCCCCTGGAGCAGGAAGAACACCGAGAGGACCAAGGCCGAGACGCCGACGATCAGCGCGGTGACGGCGCCGACGACGATCGCGCCGAGCTGCGCGACCGCGTCGCTCAGAAACGCCGAGACGCGGTTCCCGATCTCGCTCTCGGTCTCGGCATACGACGGCAGCGGGACGCGGTTGCCGAGCAGGTCGCGCAGCCCGCGCTCGCCGCGCGTGCCGATGTCCTGCGCGGCGGCGACGTACTGCGGCGCGTGCGCGACCAGCGAGAGCACCTGTTCATACGTGATCGGGACGACGACGAGCGCGAGGATCACCAGCAGGCCGACGAGTCCGGCGTAGACGATCGCGATCGCCGCCGGCCGCGGCATCCGCAGCTCGAGCCGCTTCACCAGCGGGTGCGCGCCGAACGCGATGAACGCGGCGATCAGGAAGATCGAGATCGTGCGCGGGATGCGCGCCGCAAACAACCCCGCCACGACGAGCACCGCCACGACGACGAGCACGATCAGCGTGCGCCGCAGGACGAGCGCCGTCACAGGACCTTCGTCATCATGCGGCGCTCGGTCTGAAAACCGCTGTGCTCGTAGAGCGCGCGCGCCGGCGCGTTGTCGTCGGTGACCATCAGGCTGACGTAGCCGAGCCCGTGCGCGCGCGCGTGTTCTTCCGCGGCGACGAGCAATGCGCGCCCGACGCCCTGGTTGCGCGCATGCGGTTCGACGGCGGTGTACGCGACGAACGCCTGCTCCGTCAGCGTCACCTCGTCGGGGACGTCGTAGAGCAGCAGCAGAAAGCCGATGCGCTCGCCGTCGCCTTCGGCGATCAGCACGTCGTGCTTGCGGCCGTAGACGAACTCCGCGAGCCGCTCGAACGAGAGCAGGACGTCGTCGTACTTCGCCACGCGGACGGCGGATACGCTGGTCGTCGCGCTGCGCCGGCCCAGGTCGCGCACGAAGTCGCGGTCGTCGCGGTCGCCCCGGCGCACCGCGACCGTCGCGTTCATGCCGCCGCCGCGACGAGCGAGCGGAGCGCCGCGACGACGAGCGCGTTCTGCTCGGCGGTCCCGATCGTGATGCGCAACCGGCCCGGCATCCCGAGCGCGTCGCCGCTGCGCGTGACGATCCCGCGCCGCAGCATCGCCTCGTAGGCGTCGTTCGCCGTCCCCGGCACCGCGACGGCGAGGAAGTTCGCCGCCGACGCGTAGACGTGCAGCCCGAGGTCCGCCAGTGCCGGATACAGCATCGCCTTCCCGGCCTCGTTCGTGTCGAGCGAGCGGCGCACGAAGTCATGGTCGTCGAGCGCGGCGAGCGCGGCCACCTCGGCGGGACGCGAGACGCCGAACGGAATCCGCACGCGCTGCGCGTACGACAGCAGCTCCGGATCGCCGAGCGCGTACCCGAAGCGCAGCGCGGCGAGCCCGTAGAGCTTCGAGTGCGTGCGCAGGACGATCGTCGCGGGCCGCTCCTTCACCCAGTCGGTTCCCTCGACGGAACCCGGCGGCATGTACTCGCGGTACGCCTGGTCGAGCATCAGGATGACGCCGTCCGGAAGCGCCTGCGCGAAGCGCGCGAACGCGTCGCGCTCGACGCGCGTCGAGGTGGGGTTGTTCGGATCGACGACGACGACCATCCTCGTGCGCGCGGTCACCGCGGCGCGCATCGCGTCGAGGTCGTGCACGCCGTCGCGCAGCGGCACCTTAACCGGCACCCCACCGAACAGCACGGCGTCCTTCGGGAAGAGCGAGAACGTCGGGTCGGCCACGACGACCTCGTCGCCCGGCGCGACGAACGCGCTGAACAGCGTGCGCACGACGTCGTTCGAGCCGTGGCCGACCAGCACGTGCTCGACGCCGAGCCCGTACGGCTCGGCGAGCCGCCGCCGCAACTCGAGATGATCGTCGTCGACGTAGATGTTCAGGTCGTCGACTGCGGCGACCGCCGCCGCCGCGAGCGGCGAGGTGCCGAGCGGGTTCTCGTTCGACGACAGCTTCACGACCGACGACAACCCGTACTTCGTCTTCGCCTGCGACACCGTCGTGCCAGGCGTATACGGATTCATCGAAGCGACCTGCGGACGAACGACCTTGCCGTAGTCCATGCTGCCTGCTACTTCGACTTCAAAAAGCGCGAGCCCGG
>JAFAMK010000306.1 GCA_019233415.1 Vulcanimicrobiota bacterium | reverse complement strand
ACGTCCGCGACTCTAAGCGCAAAGAGCGCGCCGCGCAGATCAGCGACGACTACCTCTGGCTGTGCGCGCACTGCTACGCGTGTTCGTACTGCCCCAAGCACGTCGATCCGCACGACGACATCATCGCCGTCAAGCGCGCGACGATCGAAGAGGGCCTGACCGACGCGCCCGGCCCGCGCCACGCGCTGGTCGTCGCGAAGACGGTCAAGGCGACCGGGATGCTGCACGAGACCGAGGTCATCCAAGGCACCGTCGGCCGCTTCAACATCCGCGGCCTCATCAAAGTCGCACCGTTCGGCATCCGGCTCGCGCTCGCGGGCAAGTTGCCGCCCGTGTTCCTCAAACCCGTCCCGAAGGTCGACGAGATCCGGACGATTTTCGACACCCTGGAGGCACCCGTACTCTAAATGACCGCCACGTTGGACAAGCCGCAGATTCGCGGCAAGTCGAAGTCCGCGCAGATGCGCAAGTACGGCTTCTTCCCGGGCTGCGTCGCCAAGGAGTCGTGTAAGGAGCTCTTCAACTCGACGATGATCCTGGCCGACCGGCTCGGGATCGAGCTGGTCGAGCTGACCGCCGCGTCGTGCTGCGGCGCCTCGGTCCTCAACGACACGAACCGCGACGTCGCCCGCGTCCTGAACGCGCGCACGTACGCGCAGGCCGAGGCGCTCGGCCTCGACGACGTGATCACGATCTGCTCGACCTGCACCGGCCACATGCGCGCGGCGAACAAAGAGCTGCTCGAGGACGAAGGCCACATGTCGCAGGCCAACGCGATCCTCGGCAAGTTCGGCGCGAAGTACGACGGTACCGTGATGGTGCGCCACCTGCTGTGGCTGCTGATCGACGACATCGGCCTCGACGCGCTCAAGAAGATGGTCGTCAAGCCGCTCAACGGCCTGAAGGTCGCGCCGTTCTACGGCTGCCACATCATCCGCCCGGAGTCGGTCAACGGCTGGGAGTCGGCGCGCAACCCGCACTCGCTCGAAGACCTGATCGTCGCGCTCGGCGGCGAGGCCGTCGACTACGCCGGCAAGACGCGCTGCTGCGGCTTCCACATCCAGCTCGAAAAGGACGGAACTGCCGCCAACATGGTCGGCCAGAACATGCGCATGGCGAAGGACAAGGGCGCCGAGGCGGTCCTCACGCCGTGCCCCCTCTGCCACCTCGCGCTCGACGGCTACCAGGCCGACGCGGTCGCCCGCTGGGGCCGCACCGACCTCCCGATCTTCCACCTCCCGCAGCTCGTCGCGCTGGCGCTCGGCGTCGACCCGTCGCGCCTCGGGATGAACAAGCACATCATCACTCCGGGACTCGTCCTCGAAGAGCACGACCTGGCCCCCGCGCACGTCGCCTAACCGCGGCGTGCGAGAGGCCTTTCGGCCGCTCGCCTGGTAAAGCGGAGAGGCGATGCACGCTCGCCTCTCCGCCCTGCTCGCCCTCACCGGTGTCATCGGCACCGCGCTCGTCGCCGCCGCACCAGCCGGTGCCGCGCCGACTGGAGCCGTTCTACGGGTCGCGTCCGACGTGTCGTACGCGCCGCTCGAGTTCTACCAGCCCGGGACGAAGCACATCGTCGGGTTCGACTACGACCTGGCGCAGGCGCTCGGCAAGCGGATGGGCCGCCGCGTCGAGTTCCGCAACCACGATTTCACGACGATCCTGCCGCGCCTGAAGGCCGGCGACTACGATCTCGTGATGTCGGCACTCAACGACACGCGCGAGCGCGAACGCGACGCCGACTTCATCGACTACTTCCTCGCCGGAACCGGCATCCTCGCGCCGGTTCGCACGAGCGCGCCGATCTGGAACGCCGGCGATCTGTGCGGCCGCATCGTCGACGTCGAAGCGGGAACCGCGCAAGAAGCCGCGCTGCGCAAGCAGCAAGAGCGCTGCCGCGACGCGGGCCTCGGCCCGATCACGATCCTCGCGCTCAAGACCGACGAGGACGCACTCGCGCAACTCCGGGCCGGCAAGTCGGTCGCGCACCTCTCGGACTATCCCGTCGTCGCCTACCTCGCGCGCACGCTCGACGGCGGTCACACCTACCACGTCGCCGGCCAGCAATTCGGCATCGCCCCGTACGGCATCGCCGTCGCAAAATCAAACCACGCCCTGCGCGACGCCGTCCGCACCGCCCTCCTCGACATCATCCGCGACGGCACCTACGACACGCTGCTAGAAAAATGGGGCCTGCGCCAGGGCGCCTTCCGCACCGCACCGCTCAACGCAGGCCCCACCTTCCAGCGATAAACGTGCGCCGGCGCAGCCGGCTTTCCAGTCAGGTCTTGCTTCGGCCGTTGCGGCGCTCTTCGATGAAGCCGCCCCAGTACAGGACGCCGACGAGCGCGACGGAGAGGATGATCAGGAGGACGGGGATCACGACGTACGACTGCACGGGCGCTGAGGTTCGCCTTGCAGGTCGGCGCGCCTGCTTGCTCTGATCGCACGTCGCCGTGATCCTGAGCTTGTCGAAGGGGCGTGCAGGGATCGTGAGGTGGCGGGCCGATAGTGTATTCGCTATAGTGAATTCGCTGCTCGCGCTGGCTGCGGTCTTCGGGCGGATTTCGTCGAC
>JAFAMK010000208.1 GCA_019233415.1 Vulcanimicrobiota bacterium | reverse complement strand
GGCGTCTCGACGCGCCACTCCATCGGGAAGATGTTGGGCTGCGGCACCTCCGGGTAGGGCGTGAAGCCTCCCGGCGGGACGATGAGCTGATTCGCGGCGGTCGTGGTCATCGGCGTGCTGTCCTCTCCCTACCGAATGGTCGGTCAGGCACGAGTATACCCACTCGGGCCGGCCGGATCAATGGCCCGGCGGGACGGCTTCGCCGGCTCGTCAAACCGCCCCGGCATCGCCGGCTGGCGCCTTTATTCTGAGGGTGGGATCGTGGTAAACGGGATCGACGTCTCCGACTTCCAGGCCGGGATCAACCTCGGCACCGTCCGCGCGAGCGGCTACTCGTGGGTGATGATCAAGGCGACGGAGGGGACGGGCTACGTCTCGCCGTCGTTCGCGGCGCAGTGGCAGGGCGCGGAGACGGCCGGCCTGCTGCGCGGCGGCTACCACTATTACATTTTCGACCAGGACCCGGTCGCGCAGGCGAACGCGTTCCTCGCGACGTGCCCGGCCACGAGCGGTGCGCTCCCGGCGGCGGTCGACGTCGAGACCGGCGACCAGGGCGACAACGACTCCGACACGGAGACCAACGTCGCGAACCTGTCGAAATTTCTCCAGACCGTCGAGGCGAAGACCGGCGTGCGCTGCTTCATCTACCTCGGCTACGACGGTTGGACGACGCTGCTCGGCAGCACGACGGGGTTCTCCGGCCACCCGCTCTGGGTGCCGTCGTACCTGACCGGCGTCACGGCGCCGCCGCCGACGAGCGACACGCCCCCGGTCCTCCAGCCGCCGCCGCCGCAAATCACGGCGTGGAGCACCTGGACGGCGTGGCAGTACTCGGAGAGCGGCTCCGTCGCCGGGCAGACGGTCGACCTGAACGTCTTCAACGGCGACCTGACCGCGCTCCGCAGCATGCTGCAGAAGTAGGCCTTCGACGAGCTCAGGATGACGGGCTGGGAACCTAAAATTGAACGAATATCGAACAGGTGTTCGATATTTGGGGGCGAAGCCCGGGCGTCCGATGGAACCGACAGAACGTTTTCGACCCCGCCGCGGCGACGCCGAGGCCCCCACCCTGCAAGAGGTCCAGCGCGCGATCGAACGGCTGGAACGCGAGGACCGCGCGATGCTCCGGCCCTGGGTCCTCGCTCGCTTCGACGTGCGGGGATACCCGGAGCGAGGCTGGCAGCCGCCCGATGATACGGGCAGTTCTCGGTGACGGGGCGAGGCCGATGCCGCGGGTGGAGAGCTTCGGCGAGCGCCTGAGACGACTGCGACTGGCGAGCGGGCTGAGCTGCGCGCAGCTCGCCCAGCGCGTCGGCGTGACCGAGGGCGCCGTCCGGCAGATGGAGAGCGGGCAGACGAAGATCGCGAGCTTCGTGATCGGGCTGCGGCTCGCCAAAGAGCTGCGCACCGACGCCTGGTACCTGGCGAACGGCGTCACCGACGACGCCGAGACTCCCGGCGGCGCCGACGCGCTCTCGCTGCGCGTCGCCGCGCTCGAGCAGCGCCTGGCGCGGCTCCACGACGACGACGAGACGCGCTGAGCTCCCGGCTCAGCCGCGTCGCGCCGCGATCCCCTCGAACGCGATCGCCACGACCGCGCGCGCGATCGTCTCGCGGCTGAGCGTGCCGCTGCGGTACCACTCGACGACCGAGTTCGACATCCCGAAGATCAGCCGCGACGCGAGCCGCGGGTCGAGGTCGCGCCGCACGTCGCCGTCGCGCTGCGCGCCGGCAATGATCTCGGTGACGTGCCGGTCGAAGGCGCGCCGCCGCTCGACCGCCTCGCGCTCGCTCTTCGACGCGCCGTGGACGCGGAACAGCACCGTCAGCTCCGGCAGCAGTTGCAGCGTCGTCTCGGCGACACGCGCGACGATGTGGCGGAGCCGCTCGATCGCGCGGCCCTCGCGCGCTTCGGGCTCCTCGATGATCGCGAACAGCGCGTCGAGCGCGCGCCCGAGCCCGCGCTCGAGCAGCGCTTCTTTGCCGCTGACGTGGTGGTAGATCGACGCCTTGGTGATCCCCGCCGCGCGGGCGACGTCGTCCATCGACGCGCCGTCGTACCCGCGCTCCGCGAACACGCGCAGCGCGACGTCGGTCAGCGAGTCGATGTCGTACGGCTTCCGCGGTGCATCCAACGCAGTCACAGCTGACCCGTCGAGATCCGTCTACCCACGAAGACGACCTTGCCGTAGCGCGGGCCCAGCACCGACGCGATGCGTGCGAACGCAGCCGACACGTCCGGGCGGAGCGCGTCGAGCGCGGCTTGGTGCTGCGCGAACGGCGGCTGCAGGCCGCCGCCGAGCTGGCCGGCGAGCGCGCCGATCCGCTCGCGAATGCGGTCGGGGCGCGCGATCGAGTCCTCGTCGTGCAGCGGGTTCGAGGTCAGCGCATCACGCAGCGCGACGAGCCGCGCGCGCTCGGCGGCGGGCGGGTTCTTCTTCAGCCGCGCGTCGATTTCGTTCAGCGCGCGGTCGACGCCGTCGTACCAGTCGAACAGCGTCGTGAGGAACGTGTGCCGCGTGGCGCGGTCGTCGGCGCTCCACGGGCTCGTCGGGTCGTCGACGAGCGTGAACGTCTGCGTGAACGTGCGCGCGTCGATGTGCACGCGCGCGGTGTACGTTCCCGGCAGCGCCTCGGCGCCGGTCGTCGGGCCCATGTTCTGCAGGCTCGTGCCGAACCAGCGCGTGGGGCCGTCCTCGTTACCGTCCCATGTGATGCGGTTCAGTCCCGCATCGTTGGTGACGTACCACTTCTTCCCGTCGTCGGTCGGGTACGAGCCCTTGAGCGTGCGCACGACCTTGCCCTGCGCGTCGGCGATCTCGATCCACGGCCGCGCCTTCGCCTTCGTGCGCTGGTAGAAGGTCAGCACCGCAGCGCCCGGCGCGTTCGGCGCCGCGAACTTGTCGGCCGGCAGTGAGCCGCCGTCGCCGGTCTCGATCGACGGCCAGCCGGCCCAGACCGTCGCCTCGCGCACGGGGAAGAACGCGACGCCCGCGCGGCGCGCCGACGCGAGCCGCTGCAGCGGCGCGAGGTCGTCGAGAACGAAGAAGCCGCGCCCGTGCGTCGCGACGAGCAGGTCGTTCGCGGTCGGCTGCACGTGCACGTCGTAGACCGGAACCGCCGGCAGGCCGGCCTTGAGCTGCTCCCAGCGCGCGCCGCGGTCGTACGAGATCCACAGCGCGTTCTCGGTTCCCGCGTAGAGCAGGTTCGATTCGCGCGGGTCCTGCCGAATCACGCGCACGGGCGCGTCGTGCGGCAAGTTCGCGGCGATGCTGTGCCAGCTCGCACCGTAGTCGTCGGTGACGACGACGTACGGCGCACGGTCGCCGAGGTCGTGGCGGTCGAGCATCGCGAACGCGGTGCCGGCCGCATACGGGCTTGCTTCAACCACTTCGACCCGGCCGTACTTCGGCCAGCCGCGCGGCGTGACGTTCACCCAGTGCGCGCCGCCATCGCGCGTCAGCTGCACGAACCCGTCGTCGGTCCCGGCCCAGATCACGTTCGCGTCCTTCGGCGACGGTGCGAGCGCGAGCAGCGTGTCGTAGTATTCCGCGCCCGAGACGTCGAGCGTGATCGAACCGCCCGATGCGAGCTGATGGTTCTTCTCGTTGCGCGTCAGGTCGGGGCTGATCGGGTTCCAGTGGCGGCCGCGGTCGGTCGTCGCGAAGACGACGTTCCCGCCGAAGTACGCGGTCTTGCCGTCGGTCGAGAACGCGAGCGGCGCGTTCCAGTTGAAGCGGTACGGTGAGTGCGCAAGCGAATCGGTCGCGGTGAAGACGTCGCGCGGGAACGGCGAGACGTCGATGCTCTGGCGCGCCTTCTGGTCGTAGATGCCGAGCACGCCGTCCTGCGTGTTCGTCCAGATCAAATTCGAGTCGAGCGGGTCGGGAACGGCGTACATCCCGTCGCCGCCGGCGATCGCGAACCAGTCGCGGTCGATCAGCCCGATCCCGTTGCGCGACGTCGTCGGCGCGCACCAGGAGCTGTTGTCCTGCAGCCCGCCGCACAGCACGTACGGCTTGTCGGCCGAGAACCCGACGTGGTAGATCTGCGCGAGCGGGATGCGGTCGAGGAACGACCACGTGTCGCCGCCGTTCGCGCTGAGCACGACGCCGCCGTCGTTGCCTTCGATGATGCGCGTGCCGTCGCCCGACCACCAGATCGCGTGGTTGTCGGGATGGAGCACGCCCTCCAGGTGCTTCCAGGTGCGGCCGCCGTTCTTCGAGACGGTCAGGTACATCGAGAGCGAGATGATGCGGTTCTCGTTGCGCGCGTCGACCGCGAGGTGGCTGAAATAGAACGGCCGCTGCTCGGGCGTCGTGTCGTCGGACATCTTGCGCCACGTATCGCCGCCGTCGTCGGAACGCCAGACCGTTCCTTGCTTCGACTGCACGACCGCGTACACGCGCTTCGGGTCGCTCGGCGCGACCGCGACGCCGATGCGGCCCAGCGTGTCGGTCGGGAAGCCGTGCCCGGTGATCTTCGCCCAGGTGCGGCCGCCGTCGCGCGAGCGGTACAGGCCATCGTTCGGGCCGCCGCTGCGCGCGATCCAGGGCTGGCGGCGGAACTGCCAGATCGCCGCGAAGACGGTCTGCGGTGCCTTCGCGTTCCACGCCAAGTCGGCAGCGCCGCTCGACGGGCCGCCGTAGAGCGTGCGCGTCCAGGTGCGGCCACCGTCGTTCGTCAGGTAGACGCCGCGCGCGTCGCTGTCGGCCCACGGGTCGCCGAGCGCCGCGACGAGCGCGCGGTTCGCGTCGTGCGGGTCGACCAAAATCTTCGCGATCTGCGAGGTGCGCTCGAGCCCGACGTGCGTCCAGTGCTTCGCGCCGTCGCGCGTCAGCCAGACGCCGTCGCCGAACGAGACGTCGTTGCGTGGGTTCGCTTCACCGGTGCCGACCCAGACGGTCTTCTCGTCGCTCGGCGCGACGGCGATCGCCCCGATCGCGCCGAAGCGCGGCCCGGTCCAGGCGGGCTGGAACGACGCGCCCGCATCGGTCGACTTGAAGACGCCGCCGCCCGCGCCGCCGACGTAGTACAGCGCCGGATCGTGGTCGCTCCCGGCCACCGCCCCGACGCGCCCGCCCGAGACGGCCGGGCCGATCGCGCGGAACTTCACCCCGTCGGTGTCGGGCCCGGGCGTCGGGCTCGCGGCGGGCTTCGGCGCCGGCTTGCGCGGCGCCGCCGGGGCGGCAGCCGTCGCGGCCAGGGCCGGACGCGGCAGGCACAGCAACGTGAACGCCGTCGCGAGGAGCGCGACGGCGGAGAGCAGACGACCGTTTCGCATCGTACGGTCCTTCCTGCACGCGCTACGCCGTTCCCCGCCCGAACGCTCGGTAGGGGCGCGCCACCGCCTCCGCGGAAGGCTCCGCGCGATGGCGACGACGACCGCGCGCGAATCCGCGCTCTCCCGCGACCAACTGCTCAAGCTCTACCGCGACATGCTCACGCAGCGCGCGGTCGACACGCGCGGCTTCCAGCTCAACCGGCAGGGCAAGATCGGGATCGCGATGGGTTCCGAAGGGCACGAAGCCGTGCAGGCGGGGACGGGGCTCGCCTTCGAGCGCGGCAAGGACCTGCTCTACCCGTACTACCGCAACACGGGGATCATCCTCGCCTGCGGCTTCTCGCTCGCGGACCTCTTCCGCTCGCAGCTCGCGCGCGCGAAGGACACGACCGGCGGCCGTTCGATCATCAACCACGTCACCGCGAAGTCGCTCGGCATCGCGTCGATCTCGTCGATCATCGCGGCGCAGTGCACGCACGCGGTCGGCGCGGCCTGGGCGTTGAAACGGTCCGGCGCGACCGATCGCGTCGTCTTCTGCCAGTTCGGCGAAGGCGCGACCTCACAGGGCGAGTGGCACGAGGCAATCAACTTCGCGGCGGTCCACGCGCTGCCGGTCGTGTTCCTGTGCGAGAACAACCAGTGGGCGATCTCGACGCACGTCAGCAAGCAGATGCGCGTGCCGACCGTCGCGACACGCGCGGCGGGCTACGGCATCCGCGGCGTCAGCGCCGACGGCTTCGACCCGATCGCGGTCTACACGGCCGTGCGCGACGCGCGCGCGCACGCGGCGGCCGGCAACGGCCCGGTCCTGGTCGAGTCGATGTGCTACCGTTTCCTCTCGCACACGACCGACGACGACGACCGCACCTACCGCACGCGCGACGAAGTCTCCGAACAGCGCCCGAACGACCCGGTTCCGAAGTTCGAGGCGTACCTGCGCGAGCGCAACGTCCTGACCGACGACGAGATCGCGGCGCTCAAGCGCGAAATCACCGACCTCGTCAACCGCACGACCGACGAGATCGAAGCCGAACCCTATCCCGAGCCACACACCCTCTACGGCAACACCTACGCCGGCCCCGACGATCCTTGGTTGGATTCGACTCGCTGACGCTCGTCGAATCCGTCGGCATGACCCGCGTACAACGCGGGTCAGCCTTCCTAACGGCGTAGTGTGATCGAACCGTTCGTCGTTTCGAGCGAGAGGACGCGGGCGCCGTCGCCGACCGTGCCGTGGGCGCTCGCGCCGGGACCGTACATCGGGTGGTTGACGGTCACGCCGTCGGCGTGGATCGAGCCGGTAAGGGTCTTCGCTTCGAGCGCGACGCCGGTTCCCGGTGGCAGCGTGACGTAGACCGAGCCGTTGATGGTGTGCGCCGAAAGCGCGCCGCGGCGGCCGTCGCGCACGATCACGGTCACCGAGCCATTGACGGTGTTCGCGCTCGACACGTCGCTCGCGTCGGCGTGAACCGAGCCGTTGATGGTATTCGCAACGGTCGGGCCGTCGTTGACGACGTCGACCGAACCGTTCACGCTCGCCGCGTCGAGCGCGATACCGCGCGGAACGGTCACGTCGAAGTCGACCTCGGTGTCGTTGTCGTTGACGACGTTGTGCGCCGTCCAGTCGGCGCAGCCGCGGCCCGCGTCGGCCGGGTAGCGCACGCACACGACGATCCCGTCGGAGCGGTTCTCGACGCGGATCGCGACCTGGTTCGGATCGCTGCGCTCCGCGTGCTTCGTCGCACGGATCGCGAGCCGGTCGCCGGTCCGCACCCGCACGCTGCCGAGGATGTCGCGAATCACCAGTTGCTGGCCGGCGTGAAGCGCCCCGTCGTAGCTGAACGGGATCGAGGCCGCCGCGAGAACTAAAAACATAGTTACAGCCTACGCCGGCCCGGAGCCGATGTCAACCCTCCGCCCTTCGACAAGCTCAGGATGACGGGGACCCTTCGACAAGCTCAGGGTGACGGGGTAGGCGTGGCGGACGGCAGAAGCCCGGCGTCTCGTGCTGCTTGTTGCTGGCCGCGTTCGGTGTAGAGGCGCAGCTCGGCGATGTCGCGCGGGAAGATCAGGCCGAGCGTCCAGTCCAGCGTGACGCGCAGGCGGCGGTCGAGGCCGGGGAGGCGCGCCAGGTAGTAGGTGCGCCACAGGAACCACGCGAGGAAGCCGGTCAGCACGAAGCCGCCGGGGAGCGCGGCGACGCCGCGGCGCGCGCCGAGCGAGGCCATCGTGCCGAGCGCGGTGTAGCGGAACGGCTTCGTCGGCTCGCCGCGCAGCGCGGCGACGATGTTGTCGGCGAGCGACGGTCCTTCGCGAATCGCGTGCTGCGCGGTCGCCGGATACCACGCGGTCACGTCGCTCAGGTCGGCGTCGGCTTTCGCCGGAATCCACGCGCAGTCGCCGAGCGCCCACACACCGTCGCGACCGATGACCGACATGTCGCGGTTGACGACGAGCCCGCCGTTGCGCGCGTGCTCGACGCCGGGCAGGTCTTTCAACACCGGCGAGGGGCGCACGCCGGCGCTCCACACGACGTTCGCGGTCGCGATCCGCGTCCCGGACTGCAGGGTGATCCCGCCCTCGTCGATGTGCGCGACCCCGTCGCCGAGGATCAGCTCGACCTTGCGGCGCGCAAGGTTGCGCGTCGTGTAGCGGCCCATCGCCGCGGGCAGGTCCTTGAGCAGCGTCTTGCCCGACTCGATCAGGATCATCCGCACGTCGGCCAGCTTCAGCCCCGCGTAGTAGCGGATGATCGAGCGGAAGAAGTCGACCAGCTCGCCCGCGCACTCGCAGCCGGTGTAGCCGCCGCCGACGACGACGAACGTCAGCAGCCGGTCACGGTCGGGACCGGGCGGCGTGACGACGGCCTGTTCGAGTGCCGCGATGATGCGGTTGCGCAACGTCTCCGCGTCTTCGAGCGTCTTGAGCGGCAGCGTGTGCTCAGCGACGCCGGGGATGTTGAAGGTCGAGGTGACGCTGCCCAGTGCGAGCACGATGTGGTCGTAGTCGAGCCGCGTCACCTCGCCGGTGAGCGGATGGCGCGCCTCGACGCTGCGCGCGTCGAGATCGATCGTGGCGATCTCGCCGAGGACGAACGTCGTGCGGTGCACCTGCGCGCGGATCGGCGTCGCGACGTGGCGCGCTTCGAGCCCACCCGAGCTGACCTCGGGCAGCATCGGCGTGAACAGCGTGAAGTTGTCGCGGCTGACGATCGCGATCTCCGCCTCGTCGCGCCGCAGCTTCTTCTCCAGCCGCCGCGCGACCGCGACGCCCGCGAACCCGCCGCCGAGGACGACGATCCGTTTCATCGCGCGCGCGCCATGAAGGATTCGATGCGGTTGCGGAACCAGTCGCCGGTCGTGCGCGCTTCGTCCGGGACGAGCGGTTCGGGCGACGGCCGCAGCCGCGCGATGTCCCAGCGCACGTCCGCTCCGCCGGCGCCGAAGTAGTCGTCGTCGACGGCGGCCTCGGCGTGCGTGCGGATCGCCGCGACGTCGATCCCGTAGAACGCCGCGAGCCGCGCCGCGACCTGGCACAACCCGTCGAGCTGCGGTTCGGTCAGCGGGTACGCGCCGAAGTCCTGCGGCGTCGCGCCGCGCATCGCCGCGATCGACAGCCCGATCGACCACGCGTTGCGCGCGCGCGTGTGTGCCGCGTACGGCAGCGACGGGTCGAGCCGCACGTCGCGCATGTTCTCGTGCAGGTCGTGCGTGTACGTGACCAGGACGTCGTCGGGCCGGCTGACGCAGAAATGATAGGCCGGAAAGACGCTCTCGTAGTCGCGCCCGGTCCAGTGCAACGAGATCGACCGCAAATCTCCTGCGGGCAGATCGGGCGCCCACTCGCGGAGCGGGACGGGCGCGGCGAGAACTAGCGGGTGATGCACGACGACGAACCGCCCGAGCAGCCGATCCAACCGCCGCAACCGAAGGGACGCAGGGGCGCTGGCACGGCCGGTGGGATCCTGGTCGCGCTCGGTTTGGCGGCGGCGAAGTTCAAGACGCTCCTGGCGCTGCTGTTCAGCTTCAAGTGGCTGTACCTGGCTCCGAAACTTCTGCTCAGCGTGGGCAGCATGTTCCTCTCCGTGCTGGTGTACGCGAGCTTCATCGGCGGCTGGCAGATCGCGGTCATCTTCGTTGCGATGATAACCGTCCACGAGCTCGGGCACTACGTCACTTGGCGCAACTTCGGGGTCAAGGCGAACCTGCCGATGTTCATCCCGGGGCTCGGCGCCTTCACCAGCGCGCCCGCGACCGGGACGCCGGCGCAGAACGTCGCGGCCGCGCTCGCCGGGCCGGCGTACGGGATCGCCGCGGCGGCGGTCTGCTGGGCCTACGGCTACGAGACGGGCCAGAAGCTGTGGCTCGCCTGCGCCTACATCGGCTTTCTGGTGAACTTCTTCAACCTGGTTCCGCTCCCGCCGTTCGACGGGGGCGCGGCCGCAGCCGCGATCGACGCGCGCTTGTGGTTCGTCGGCATTCCGCTGTTCATCGCCTGGATGGTGTACTACGGTGCGAGCGGGTTCACCGTGATCTTCGTGCTGCTGGTCGCGGTCGCGGCGTTTCCGCGGCTGCGCGCGCTGTGGCGCGGCGAGCTGGACCCGCGCGCGTCGGGGCTGACGACGCCACAGCGCATCCTGACGGGCGGCGCGTACTTCGCCCTCGCGCTGATCGCGATGGCGGGCGCGGCGGCGACCCACCTCGAACGCGCGAGCGCGTGAGCGACGACGGCAAGGACGAGGGCCGTGCGCCCGACTTCGCGATGCAGCGCGCGGTCGAAATCCTCGCGCAGGTCTACGAGGCGAACCGCGCGCGCCGCAACGTTCCGCCCGCGCCGCTCGACCGGCCGGTCGTGCTCGCCAACGAGGCGCTCGTCTTCGCGCTCGGCGCGACGACACGCGCCGACGTCGAGCGCACGTTCGGGGTCGCGTTCGCGTACCCAATGCGCGGCTGGCACACGTACGCGGCGCGCGAGGACGGCCAGCGCTACTTCCTGAGCCTCTTCTACGGCGCCGAGCGCGGGCTCGTCGCGGTCGAGTACTACGTGCCGAAAGCCGACCGCGCGCCGACGCTCGCCGCGCGCGACTACGGACCGTTCCGGCTGTCGCCCGGCGACGTCGCGCTCGGCGCGAGCACCGCGTCGCTCGACGCGCGCTACGTCACCGCGGTCGGCGGCCCCGCGCCGGTCGTGTACGCCGAGGCGTACGAGGCGCGCTGGGACGGCGGCGTCGCGTACG
>JAFAMK010000144.1 GCA_019233415.1 Vulcanimicrobiota bacterium | reverse complement strand
GGTGCAGGTCGTGCCGGCGCCTGCGAACGTCCCCGAGCCGTTGTAGTCGACCTCGACGCTGCCGTTCGCGGGGATGGTCGCCCCCTTCTTGGTCGGGGTGATCGTGTAGCTCCCGTCGCTGTTGGCGGTGTAACTGTTCGCCGCGCCCCAGATCGATGCGCCGCTAGGGATCGTGGCGCCGCCGGCGAGGTCGAACGTGATCGACGACCACGTCGTCGACGACGCGCCGCTGTTGGCGATCGTGATTTTGCCGTTGAACCCGCCCTGCCAGGTCTTCAGCGTACCGAACGTGGCCGTCACCGCGCCCGTCGACTGGACGGCGCGCGTTTGGTTCGCGTTCGAGACCGGTGCCGGCGCGACCGCACCGGACGAGCCGCCCCCGCCGCTGCAAGCGGCGGCGGTCAGCGAAAAGGCAAGCAGGCTCCCTGTTGTCAGAAGTCGCGAGGAGTTCTTCAAAGCACCCGTCCTTCAGTGGGGATTTGTCTGCTGTCTGTGGTCAGACCAGATGATGATCTGATCGGACGCTAGCACCCCTCATCCGGCGTGTCAACAGGGTAGCTGGCTCAACCGGCGCCCAAGCCTAGCCGGCAAGCGTCGAGCGCTTCACGGGCTGCGCGCTCGCCGCTTTGCAGGGCGCCGGCGGCCGTGCCGGCCTCGGCGGTCGGCGACGTCGCCTCGCCGGCGAAGAACAGCACGTCGTCGACCGGCGCCGCTAGCTTCTCGCGCGCGCCGGTTCCGCCGGTCGCGAGGTAGCTGTACGCGCCGCGCGCATACGGATCGCGCTGCCAGTCGTGCACAAACGCGGCCTCCAGCTCGTCGCGCGGTTCCGTCGCGTCGCCGAACAGGGTTGCGAGATCGTCGAGCGCGGTCGCGACGAGCGCGGTCTGGTCGTGATTCGCGAGCGCCGCGGCCTTCGGCCCGCCGGCCCACGCCATCAGCAGCGGCGTGCGCTGCGGAAGCAGCGTCCAGAACGTCGGGAACGCCGCCTCGGGGCGCAAGAAGAAGCCCGCGTCGCGGTAGCGTTCGCCGTCGAGCCGCTCCCAGAACGCCGTGCGAAACTGCAGCACCAATTTGACGACCGGACCGGTCAGGATGTGCGCGAGCGCGTCCTGTTTCTCCGGCGGCAAGGGCGGCTCGAAGTGCAGACCGCCTGCGCTCAGCACGCCGACCGGCAGCGTGACGATCGCCGCGCGCGCCCGTACGTGCACCGGCGTTCCGCCGGCCGTCGTCGCGTCGACGACGACGCCACCTGCGTGGCGCCGCAGCACGTGTGCTTCGGTCGCCAGCCGCACCTGAACGCGTTCGGGATCGAGCGTGCCGTGCAGCGTGCGCAGGAGATGGCCGTAACCGCCGAGCGGGCGGAACGTGCGCGCGGTCTGACCGTCCTCACCGCCGTTCCACTCTTCGGCGAGCGCGCGCGCGCTCGCGCGGTGTGGGTCGGCGGCGTCGAAGCCCTGGATGAAAAGCCGCGCGAGGAGGCGTTCGCGCTCGACGTCGGGGCCGTCGCCCAATTCGCGCAGGAACGTCTCGGCGCTCACGTCGTCGGTCAGCCCGCACGCGCGCCGCATCACGCGCGCGACGACGTCGAAGCGGTCTTCGTCGTCGATGTGCAGCGCGCCGTTTTCGTAGGTGAACGACTCGCCGGTGACGTCGAGTGCGACGCGATGCGCAGCGCGCAGCAGCGCAAAGCTGACGGGGGCCGTGCCGTGGATGAACTCGCCGCCCAGCTCGACCGGAACCGGCAGCCCGACGTCTTCGCGGGTGAACAGACGGCCGCCGATCCGTTCGCGCGCTTCCAGCACGACCGCCGGCACGCCGGCTTGCGAGAGGACGCGCGCGGCGGCAAGGCCGGCCGCACCGGCGCCCAGCACCACGATCTCGGTTCGCAGCTCCATCGGGAACAAGAACGCATCCGGCTGCCCGACGGCTGCGGCACTTGACCGGTCTACCTGCGGCTGCCTAGCGTGAGGGTCGATGACGATCCGCTCGTTGGACGCGCGCGACGCCGAGCCGCTGGCGTCGTTTCTCGCGGCACTGCGCCCGCGCGACTTGCTCGACCGCTTTCACGCGCCTTCGCGGGCCGCGGCGGAATGGCTGCTCGGCGAGCTGACCGCGTTCGGCGACCACGGCGCGCTCGTGAGCGTCGACGACGTCGGCGCGCTGGTCGGCCTGCTGGACTATGCCCCGTGCGGCGAGGACGCGGAGCTGGGGATCGTCGTCGTCGCCGCGCGGCGGCGGCTCGGGCTCGGAACTGCGCTGACCGCCGCGTCGCTGACGCTGCTCGCCGCGCGCGGGGTCCGCGCGGCGCGCGCGTTCGTGCGGCGCGACAACCGTCCCGCGCTGCGCATCCTTTCGCGGCTCCGCTTCGCGCGCACCGGCGCCGACGAGGGCGTCCTCACGTATGTGCGTCGCCTGGCCGAATGAGCACCGCCGTGCAGTACTTGCAGCGCCGCGCGTCTTGCGGGATCTCGCTCAAGCACTCGGGGCACGACTTGAGCGCGAGCACCGCTTTGGCAGGAGCTTCGAACCGCTCCGCCGCCATGCGCAGCGGCACGACGATCACGTAGTAGATCACCAGCGCGTCGAGCACAAACGTCAGCACGGCGTTGACGAAGTCGCCGACCGCGAAGTGTGCGTGGTTGATGGTGAAGCCGAGGTGCGAGAAGTCCGGCTTGCCGACCAGCGCGGCGATCAGCGGCGTGACGAAGTCTTTGACGAGCGCGTTGACGACCGCGGTAAATGCGGAACCCACGACGACCGCGACCGCAAGGTCGATGACGTTGCCGCGGGCGATGAATTCGCGAAATCCGGTGAGCGTGGCGGGGCCTCCTTCGCGCCTACGGCGCGCGCAGCGTCCGCCGTGTGTTCAAGATCCCGTCCAGGTTGGCGAGCGCCTGCGCCGCATTCGCCGACTCGCTGACTTCTTCCGGCGCGTGACGCAGCAGGCGCGCGCGCGTCAGGTCGCCCAGCGCGAAACCGAGCGCGATCGTCGGCAGCCCGCCGTGCGAGAACGGCCGCATCGAACCGTTCTGCTCGTAGCGGTTGTGTGCGCGCAACGCGATCGACGTCTGCACCGCGTCGTACGCTTGCAGCACGTACACGAGCATGAGTGCCGGCACGCGCGGGCGCGGCGGCGCGGTGTGCTCGAAGCGCGGAAACGTCACGCCGCGGGGAACCGCGTAGACCGCCGCGACCGTTGGTTCGGTATCGGCCGACGCGCAAAGCGGAGCCAGCGCCGTCGCTAACGACAGCGCTGCTGCGGTGATAAACCGTCGCATACACCGAAGTAATCGGCCGAACCCTTCCTGTCCGCCAGGGGCATGGCAAGGCTTACTCAGACTTGATCAAGTGTGATCTGGGCCTTCACTTTCCACGCCGCCGGCCGATACCCAGAAGCAGAGAACGCTCGTACCGAACGAGGGTGCTTTTCGCGCAGCTATGGACGTCCCTGAGAACCTCGATACTTTTCTCCGCGACCTCCTCAAGGAAGAGGGCGGCGCGATTCAGCTTGACGACGAGGACAAAGCGTTCATCGACCGCATCCTCAAGTCGATCACGCAAGGCAGCAAGGGTGTGTTCGTCGTCTTGCATCCGAACGACCGCATGCAGTACATGCTGCTGAACACCAACCGAGCCGGCGCGATCGCGCTGCTCGCGAAGGTCATGCAGCGCACCGCGGAGGCGCTCGAAGCCGACCTCGACTAACGAGTCGTCAGCGTAAGCCGGCCGGCCGCCTCGTCCAGGTCGACGAGGAAGCGATCCCAGAGGCCGACCCCGACGTGCGCGACGCTCTGCGTCCGCCGCACGGTCGCGCGCGTCTTGCCGACCGTGACCGGGCCGACATGCACCTCCGGAATCTCCACCGTGAACGCGTCGTCGGCGCCGCCGCCGACGCCGAGCGCTTGCCCGCGTCCGACGATCGCCCACTGCGGCCCCTCGCGGTACGCCGCGTAGCCGAACGAGAGCACCGCCTGATCGCCGGTGTCGAGCAGCGCCCGCGCGCCCTGCGGGCCGAACATCGTCTGCACGATCGGTGAGCCGGCGCGGAACGTCAGGTGCACCGCGTCCGCCGGCGCGCTTCCGCCGGACGGAAGAATGCGCGCGACGTGGTGCGCGTGGTCGAGCACGAGCCGCATGCGCGCGAGCAGATCGCTGCCGACGACGACGTCGAACGGCGCCGCGCTCGAGGGTGGGATGACGGCGAACCGCGCGCTCGCGAACCGCGCTGGTCCGAGCTGCAGCGGCCCCGCCTCGACGAACCCGGTCGCGAAGCTGCCGATCCCGCTGATCTCGAGCTCGCCGTGCGGTTCGAGATTCAGCGTCTCCGCGACCGAGAGCGTGATCGCGCTCGGGGTCGCGCCGGTGTCGAGCAGGCAGCGCAGGTTGTGGCCGCCGAGGCCACACGGCACGATCGGAACCGGCTCGGAGTCGAGCGGAACGGCCGGGTCGCCGGCGAGCGCCGGGACGGGCCCGGCCGGCGGGCCGAGCGGGTCGGTGCTCACCGCGACCGCGTCGAGGGGGCCGGCTTCGAACGGGCCGTTGCGGTCGAGCGCGAAGCTCGCGCCGCCGGCCTTCGTTTCGCGCGCGTAGGTCGCGACCAGGCGCCCTTCGGGCGTCTCGACGCGCCGCAGCGCGTGCGCGGCCGGATCGACCACCGCGATCAGGTCGATGCCGTCGTGGGCGCGCACGCGCCAGCGCCCGGGACCGGCGGCGACGACGGTTCCGCCGCTGCTGCGGAAGGCAGGCTCCGCGAACGCATAGGACGCGATCGCCGCGAGGGTTCGCTCGGTCAGCACCGTCGCGTCCGACTCCTCCGGGAGCGCGATCTCGTTGAGCCCGAACGTGAACTGCGTGGTCCCGTCGAACCACGTCCCGCCGCAGACGCCCGCGATGCAGCGGCGCAACAACCTCCGCGTGCCGAGCTGGTCGAGCGTCGTCACGACGGTCCGCCCTTCGAGGACGCGCGTCCCGGTCGCGAGCAGGTGCAGCGCCGCAGGGTGGCCGTTCGCGTCAGCGAGCGCCGCCAGCGGATCGGGCGCCGGCGCGGCCGCGAGACCGCACAGCGCTGCGGCAAGCGCGAGCAGACGTACCGCGAATCGCATCGCCGTGGAACTGCACCCTCTGGACGGCTACCTCCTCGACGGGCGTCCCGGCAAGGCCGAGGCGATCGCGGCGGCCTTGCGCGAGCGCTCGCCGGACCCGCGCGCGCAGCCGTTCTACCGCGCGCTCGAAACGGTCGGTGCCCGCGCCGCCGACGAGGCGCTGCTGGCGCTGCGGCTCGTGCTCGGCGGCAAGCCGGCGGAGGACGCCGCGATCGTCGAGGCGCGGGAGGCGCGGGCGCGCGCGAAGGCGGGTGAACCGGGCGCGCGCGACGCATACCTCCGGTCGGTCGGCTCGATCGGCCGCTGACCGTCGATTCACGGAACGAACGTAGGACTTCCATGCGTTTCCCCAAGGTGATCCGCCTCGTCGTCGCTAGCGCCCTCGGCCTCTTTCTCGTCCCCGCGACCGCGATGGCTGCGCCGTCGCCGGCGCCGACCGCAACCGCGGTTGCGCAGAACGAGCCGCGCCCCGGCGGCGTGATCGAAGGAAAGGTCGCGAACGTCGACTACTCGCGCGGCGTCGTGACGGTGGATTCGAATTCGCAGGGCCGCGTCGACGTCTCGACGATGCCGACGACGAGCGTGCAGTCCGACGATCCCGGCTATCACACGCTGACCGACGTGCAGCGCGGTTCGCGCGTGCAAATTCTCTTCTCGCGCACCGCGGGGAAGGTGATCGCGCAGATCATCCGGCTGCTCAAGCGATGAGCGCCCTCGATCCGCTCGCGCTCGCGCGCGGCGTGATCGCCGTCGGCTTCGCCGGCGCAACCGCAGAGACCGCGCCGCTCGACGCGCTGCGCGCGTTCGGCCCGGGCGGCGTCACCGTGTTCGGCCGCAACGTCGGCACGACCGGCGAACTGCGCGAACTCGTCGCCGCGCTCCGCGCGCTCGGCACGCCGGCGCCGCTGATCGCGATCGACCAGGAAGGCGGCCGCGTCGCGCGGATCGCCGACGGCGTCACGCCGGTCCCGGCCGCGATGGCGCTCGGCGCGACGAACGACCCCGCGCTCGCGGCGACGCTCGGCACGCTGCTCGGACGCGATCTCGCGCGGCTCGGCTTCAGCCTCGACTTGGCGCCGGTCGCCGACCTCGCGCTGCAGCCGCGCAGCACGGTCATCGCGACGCGTGCGTACGGCGACGATCCCGAGCGCGTCGCGGCATTCGTGAACGGGTTCGCGCAGGGGCTCGAACGCGGCGGCGTCGCGGCGGCGCTCAAGCACTTCCCCGGCCACGGTTCGACCGCCGAGGACTCGCACGTCGCGCTGCCGCGCGTGACCGCCGACGCCGCGACGCTGCGCGCGCGCGACCTCGTCCCGTTCGCGCACGCGATCGCCGCGCGTGCGGCGTCGATCGTGATGACGTCGCACGTCGTCCTGGACGCGTTCGATCCGGATCGCCCCGCGACGCGTTCGCGCGCGGTGCTGACCGATCTGCTGCGCGGCGAGCTTGGGTTCGACGGCGTCATTGCGACGGACGATCTCGAAATGGATGCGATCAGCCACAGCGTCGGCACCGTTCGCGGCGCGGTCGACGCGCTCGCGGCGGGCGCGGACCTGCTGCTGATCAGCCATCACCTCGACCTCGCCGACGAGGCCGCGCACGCGATCGTCGCCGCGGTGAACGACGGCACGCTGCCGCTCGCGCGCCTGCAGGACGCACACGCCCGCGTGATGGCGCTGCGCACGCGCTTCGCCGCGCCGGAGCCGTTCGCCGGCGCGCTCGACCAGGATGCGCCGCTCGACGCGGCGCGCCGTGCGGTCACGGTCGTGCGCGGCGAGCCGCGGCTACGCGACGGCAAGCCGGTCACGGTGATCTCGTTCGAAGGGACCGCGGTCGACCGCGCCGCCGCATCCGGCGCGCGCGCGGCTGCTGCCGAGTCGCCGTCGCTCAGCACGGCGCTGCGCCGGCGCGGCGTGAAGAGCGAGGTGATGCGCGTTCCGCTCGACCCGCCGGCGGACGACGTCGAGTTGCTGCTGGAACACATTCCGGCGCTGGGCGACCGCGAGTTCGTGGTCGTGACCGGTGACGCGCATCTGCACGCCGCGCAGCAGGACGCGGTCGCGCACATCCTTGCGCTCGCGCCGGGCGCGCTGATCGTCTCCGGGCGTGCGCCGTTCGACGCGCTCTTGTGGCCGCAGGCGCGGCGTGTCGTCTGCATCTACGGCACGCAGCCGCTCTCGCTCGACGGGTGTGCGGACGTTCTCGTCGGTCGCGCCGAGCCGCGCGGCACGCTGCCCGTTCATCTTGCCGACGCCGCCGTTCGCTGAGATCGACGCCGTCCTCCGCGACGCACTCGGCACGCGGTTCAGCGCCGCGGTCGTGCGCGTCGAGCAGGGCGGCACGCTGCGCCACGAGCGCGCGTTCGGGCGCACGCGCGACGACGGCCCGGCGCAGCCGGTCTACGCCGATTCGCGGTTCGACCTCGCGTCGCTCACGAAAGTCTTCGTCGCGACCGTCGCGCTCGAGCTCGTCGCGCGCGGCGCGCTCGAGCTCGACGCGCCGCTCGCGCACGTCGTCCCCGAGTGGCGCGACACCGACCACGCGACGATCACACTGCGCCGCATCCTCGCGCACGACGCGGGGTTCAAGAGCGGTGCCGACTACCGCACGCTGCTCGGCTCGAACGTCGAGCGCTTCGCGCTGACCGAGCCGCTCGCCGCACCGGTCGGCGAGCGCGTGATCTACAGCGACCTCGGCTTCATCGCGCTCGGCACCGTCGTCGCACGCGGCGCGGAGACCGCGTCGCTCGCGCGCGCGGTCGAGCCGGCGCTGCGTTCGTGGGGCGCGACCGACACTGCGTACCGCCCGGCTGGGCGCGCACGGCTCGCGATTCCGGCGACCGAAACCGACGCGTGGCGCGGCAGCGTCCAGGCCGACGTGCACGACGAGAAGGCGTACCTCATGGGCGGCGTCGCCGGGCACGCCGGGCTGTTCGGAACCGCGCGCGACGTCGCGCTGCTCGGCGAGTGGTATCTGGCCGCGCTGCGCGGCCGCGCGACCCCGCTCGACCGCGCGCTCGCGCGCGAGGCGGTCGGCGAGCAGGCCTGGGACCCCGTGCTGCGGCGCGGCCTCGGCTGGGCGCTGAAGACGACCGACGACAACTCCGCCGGGCCGCTGATGGCGCCCGGCGCGTTCGGCCACACCGGCTTCACCGGCACGTCGGTCTGGGTCGACACGCAGCGCGATCTCACCGTCGTGCTGCTGACGAACGCCGTCCACCACGGCCGCTCCGACATCAAGGCGATCCGCGCCGCGGTCGCCGACGCCGCGGTGCACGCGGCCGACCGCGCGTGAAGATCGCCGGCGTCCTCTCGGGAACCTCGCTCGACGGAATCGACGTCGCCGTGTGCGACGTCATTGCGCACGGCGACGGCGTGCGCGCGCGCTGCGAGCGCTTCGCGACCGTTCCGTTCGAGCCGGAACTGCGCCGGCGCATCGTCGCGGCGTATCCGCCCACGCCGCTCGATGCGCTCGAGCTGTCCTCGCTGCACGCCGAGGTCGGCGCGGCGTTCGGCGACGCCGTGCGCGCCGTCGCGGGTGAGGTCGCGCTCGACGCCGTCGCCTCGCACGGGCTGACGCTCGCACACGACGGCACGGCGCACCACACGCTGCAGATCGGCGACGCGTTCCGCATCCGCGAGCGCGTCGGCACGACCGTGCTGTACGACTTCCGTTCCGCCGACACCGCGGCGGGCGGGACCGGCGCTCCGCTCGTCCCGTTCGTCGATGCGCTGCTCTTCGGCGAGCGCGCGCCGTGCGTCGCGCTGAACCTCGGCGGGATCGCGAACATGACCGTTCTGCCGGAAGGGATCGCGTTCGACACCGGTCCCGCGAACTTGCCGATCGACACCTACGTCGCGCGGCGCAGCGGCGGCGTGCAGCGCTACGACGCCGACGGATTGCTCGCGCGCGCGGGAACCGTCGACATGCGGCTGCTGACGCGGATGCTCGACGACCCGTACTTCCGCCGCTTCCCGCCGAAAACAGCGGGCCGCGAAGAATACGGCGCGCCGTACGTCGAGCGGTGGGCCGAGGAACTCGACGCGCGACCGTTCGCCGACGCCGTCGCGACGCTCACCGCGCTGACCGCGCGCAGCGTCGCCGACGCGTTCTGGACCTTCGCGCCGCGCTGCGAACTGCTGATCGTCAGTGGCGGCGGCGCGCGCAATCCCGCGCTCGTCGAGGGCCTGCGCACGCTCCTGCCCGGCGTGCGCGTCGTCGTCGCGGACACGCTCGGCGTGGACGCCGACGCCAAGGAAGCCGTGGCTTTCGCCGTGCTCGGCTACACGCTGCTGCGCGGCCGCACCGCCGGCTTACCGCGCGTGACCGGCGCAAAAGGGCCGCGCCTGCTCGGTGCGATCGCGCCGTACGCGCTCGACGCCCTTCTCGCCCGCGTCCACGCGGAGGAGGCCGCCGAACAGCCGCGTGCAACACCGTAACGTGACCTGTGTAGGCGTAGACGCGGGCGGGACCTCGACGGTCGCGGCGCTCGCGAAAGACGGTGAAGCACCGCGCGAGGCGCGCGGCCCGGGTGCGAACGCGACGACGCTCGGCATCGACGACGCGGCCGACGTCATCATTTCGACGATCCGCGACGTGCTGAGCGGCGCGTCGCCCGACGCGATCTACGTCGGCGCGGCAGGCGCGGCGCGGCCGCGGGTCGCCGACGGGCTGCAAGAGCTGATCGCGCTCGCCTTCCGCGGCGCGCGCATCGAGGTCGCCGACGACACCGCGATCGCGTTGCGCGCGGCGGTTCCCGACGCCGACGGCGCGGTTCTGATCGCGGGCACCGGCTCGGTCGCGTACGCGGAGCACGGCGAGCGCACGCAGCGCGTCGGCGGACTGGGGTACCTCGCCGGCGACGAAGGCTCGGCGTTCTGGATCGGGCTGCAGGCCGTGAAGCTGTACGGCCGCGTCCTCGACGGCCGCGCGGCGCGCGACGAGACGACCGACTTGGTCGCGCGCGCGCTCGACGCGCCGGACCGTGCACGCTACCTCGACGTGCTCTACGACGCGCCGGTTCGCCCGGCCGCGGTCGCGGCGCTCGCGCCGAGCATCATCGCCTTCGCCGGCAAAGGAAACCGCGCGTCGACGAAGATCGTGCAGCAGGCCGCGCAAGAACTCGGCGATCTCGTGAGGTCCGCGTTGCGCGCCGTTGCGCTGCTGGACGCTTCGCCGACGATTGCGTTCGCCGGCGGGCTGCTGCGCGAGAACAGCCTGCTCTCGTTTCTGCTTGAGACGCGTTTGAACGGCGACGTTCCCGGCGTCGCGATCGTGAAGGGCGGCGACGAGCCCGTGCTCGGCGCGCTGCGGCTCGCGCAACGTCTCGCCGCGGCGGTGTCGCCGTGAGGCCGGCCGACCGCCCGAGCGCGCTTCCGGCGACCGAGACGCTCGATCCCGCGACCGCGAAGATCGACGAGCTGGACGGCGATGCGCTCGCGGCGCTGCTCGTCGACGCGCACCGCGGCGCGGTCGACGCGGCGCTCGCGGCGGCGCAGCAGATCGCCCGCGCGACGGAAGTCGTCGTCGATGCGATCGAGCGCGGCGGGCGCATCGTGCTCGTCGGCGCGGGAACGAGCGGGCGGCTCGCCGTGCTCGACGCGGCGGAATTGCCGCCGACGTTCGGCGTCGATCCGGGGCTCGTCGAAGGCCGCATCGCCGGCGGC
>JAFAMK010000119.1 GCA_019233415.1 Vulcanimicrobiota bacterium | reverse complement strand
GCGGCCAGCGCGTACGACGCGACCGGCAGTCACGGCGAGCGCAGCGCGACGATGCGCGCGCTGACCGCGCGCGTGCTCGACACATTCCTCGCGCGCTACGCGGAGAGCGCACACGACCTCCCCACGCTGCCGCCCGACCCGGCGCAGCGTGAGGCGTTGATTCGCTTCTTCCGCGTCGCCGAATCGGTGCGTGACGTGCACGACGCGCTCGCGCGCTACCCCGGGCAGTTGGCCGCCGCGGTCGACGCGCTGCAGGTCGAGGTCCGCGCACTCGCGTGAAGCACGAGCACCGCATGCCGTTCGGCGCCGAGCTGCGCGAGGACGGCGTCGCGTTCCGCCTGTGGGCGCCGGCGCGCGAGCGTGTGGCGGTCGTCGTCGACGGCGCAGAGCTGGCCCTCGAACGGCGTCCGGGCGGCTGGTTCGAACGGTTCGTCCCGCACGCGCGCGCGGGAGCGCGCTACACGTTCGTGCTGCCGGAACTCGAATTGACCGTCCCCGATCCGGCGTCCCGTTTTCAGTCGGACGGCGTCCACGCGGCGAGCGAGGTCGTCGATCCGCGCGCGCATACCTGGCAGTCGACGGCGTGGCGCGGCCGCCCGTGGCACGAGAGCGTCTTCTACGAGCTGCACGTCGGCACGTTCACGCCGGAAGGGACGTACGCCGCCGCGGCGGCGCATCTCGACGATCTGGTCGCGCTCGGCGTGACCGCGGTCGAGCTGATGCCGCTTGCGCAGCCCGCCGGAACGCGGAACTGGGGTTACGACGGCGTGCTCCTGTTTGCGCCACAGCACGCGTACGGCCCGCCCGACGCGCTGAAAGCGTTCGTCGACGCGGCGCACGCGCGCGGGCTGTCGGTGCTGCTCGACGTCGTCTACAACCACTTCGGGCCCGAAGGCAACTACCTGCACGCGTACGCGCCGGCGGTCTTCACCGAGCGCCACCACACGCCGTGGGGCGCCGCGGTGAACGTGGACGGCGACGGCGCGGAGACCGTGCGCGAGGTGTTCGTGCAGAACGCGCTCTACTGGCTGAGCGAGTACCGCTTCGACGGCCTGCGGCTGGACGCGGTGAACGAGATTCGCGACGACTCGCCGCGGCCGTTCCTCGACGAGCTCGCCGCGCGCATCCGCGCCGGCGTCGAACACGACCGCCAGGTCCACCTCGTTCTCGAGAACGACGACAACGCGGCGCGGCTGCTCGACCGCTACGACGCGCAGTGGAACGACGATTTCCACCACGCCGCGCACGTGCTCGCCGCCGGCGAGGCCGACGGCTACTACGCCGACTTCGCGTCGGCACCGGCGAAGCTGCTCGCGCGCGCGCTCGCCGAAGGCTTCGCGTACCAGGGCGAACCATCGGCGTTCCGCGGCGGCACACCGCGCGGCGAGCCGAGCGCCACGCTTCCGACGACCGCATTCGTCGACTTCCTGCAGAACCACGACCAGATCGGCAACCGCGCGTTCGGCGAGCGGTTCAGCGCGCTCGCGTCGCCGGAGGCGGTGCGCGCGCTGACGGCCGTGCTGCTGCTCGCGCCGGCGATCCCGCTGCTGTTCATGGGCGAGGAGTGGGCCGCCTCGACGCCGTTCCTGTTCTTCTCCGACTTCGGCGCCGAACTCGCGCACGCCGTCACGGAAGGCCGGCGGCGCGAGTTCGCCGCGTGGGCCGCGTTCGCCGACCCCGCCGCGCGCGAACGCATCCCCGACCCGCAAGACCCGGCGACGATGCGCGCGTCGGTGCTGCGCTGGGACGAGCGCACGGAGCCCGCGCACGCCAGCGCGCTCACGCAGCACACGGAGCTGCTCGCGCTGCGCGCCGGGCTGATCGTCCCGCGTTTGGCGAGCGGCGCGCACGGCGACGGGTACCAGGTGCTCGGCCCGGCCGCGCTGCGCGTGACGTGGCGGCTCGGCGACGACGCGCGGCTCGGGCTCGTCGCGAACCTCGGTCCCGAACCGGCGCGCGTCTCGTATGCGGTCGCCGGTATTCCGATCTACACGCTCGGCGCGGTTCCGAAACGCGCCGACGACGCCGACCTCGCGCCGTGGAGCGTCGGCTGGTTCCTCGAGACGTGACGCCGCGCGCGACGTACCGCCTGCAACTGCACGCCGGCTTCGGCTTCCGCGACGCCGCCGCGCTCGTTCCGTACCTCGCGTCGCTCGGCATCTCGCACGTCTACGCCTCGCCGTACCTGAAGGCACGGGCCGGCTCCGAGCACGGCTACGACATCGTCGACCACGGCGCGCTCAACCCCGAACTCGGCGATGAAGCAGACTATCGCGCGTTCGTCGACACGCTGCGCGCGCACGGGATGGGACACATCCTCGACTTCGTCCCCAACCACATGGGCGTCGGCGGCGACGACAACGCGTGGTGGCTCGACCTGCTGACGTGGGGCGAGGACTCGCACTACGCGGACTACTTCGACGTCGACTGGGAGCCGCTGCGCCCGGAACTGCGCGGCAAGGTGCTGCTGCCGTTCCTCGGCGAGCAGTACGGCGACGTGCTCGACCGCGGCGAACTGCGCTGGGAGTACGCCGACGGCCGCTTCGCGCTGCGCTACTACGAGCACCGCTTTCCGCTCCATCCGCCGAGCTACGCGCTCGTCCTCGACGGCGCGGAACCGGCGTCGCTCGCGTCGTTCGGCCCGCTCTTCGCGGCCGAGGACACGATGCCGGAGCACACGACGCGGCGCGAAGCCGCCGCGACGACGCGTCGTCTGCTGGCCGAAACCGAGGCGGCGAACGCGACGGCGCTCATCGCGCGGCTCGACGCGGAGCGCACGACACCGCAGGGGAAGGCGTTGATCGAGCGCGTCGTCGAGGCGCAGCGCTGGCGCCCCGCCTCATGGCGCGTCGCGGCCGAAGAGATCAACTACCGCCGCTTCTTCGACATCAACGGGCTCGCCGCGATCCGCATGGAGCACGCCGCGTGCTTCGCCGATGCGCACCGGCTCGTGTTCGAGCTGATCGGCCGCGGCGACGTCGACGGCCTGCGGCTCGACCACGTCGACGGGCTCTACGACCCGATCGGTTACTGCGAGCTGCTGCGCTCGCGCGCCGAGCTGCTGGGCCAGCCGATGTATTTGGTCGTCGAAAAGATTCTCGCGCCGGGACAGTCGCTGCTCGCGCGCTGGAACGTCGATGGCACGACCGGCTACGAGTTCATGGCCGCGGTGACCGGGATCGCGGTCGACGCGCGCAACGAGGCCGCGTTCGACCGCGTCTACCGGCGCTTCACCGGCGACGTGCTCCCGTTCGCCGAGGTCGCGCTGCGCGCGAAGAAGGCCGTCCTCGAAACCTCGATGTCGGCGGAGCTGAACGTGCTCGCGATGCGGCTCGACCGCATCGCGCAGCGCGACCGGCACACGCGCGACTTCACGCTCGGCGCGCTGCGCCGCGCGCTGGTCGAGACGATCGCGGCCTTCCCCATCTACCGCACCTACGTCACCGGCGCGGCGCTCGAGAGCGCCGACCGCACCTTCGTCGAGCGGGCGGTCGCGACGGCGTACGCGCGCGACGCCGCGCGCGAGAGTTCCGTCTACGCGTTCCTGCGCCGCGTGCTGCTGACCGAGCACGCCGACGACGCGGTCCGCGCGGCCTACGTCGAGTTCGCGATGCGGTTCCAGCAGCTCACCGCGCCGATCACCGCCAAGGGCGTCGAGGACACCGCGTTCTACCGCTCGATCCGGCTCGTCGCGCTGAACGAGGTCGGCGGCGATCCGGCGCAGTTCGGCACGAGCGTCGAGGAGTTCCACCGCCAGAACGCGGTGCGCGCCGCGACGCGGCCGCACGCGATGGTGACGACCGCGACGCACGACATGAAGCGCGGCGAAGACGTGCGCGCGCGCCTCGCCGTACTCTCCGAAGTTCCGTCGGAATGGAAACTGGTCCTGACGCGCTGGTCGGCGCTGAACCGCCCGCTGCGCGGCGCCGTCACGCCGCACGCCGAGTACCTGCTCTACCAGACGCTGCTCGGCGCATGGCCCATCGAGTTGCTCGACGACGTCGCACCGGGCCCGGCGCTCGACGCATTCACCGAACGCGTCGGCGCGTATCTGCTGAAGGCCGAGCGCGAGGCGAAGCTGCGCACGAGCTGGACCGCTCCCGACCAGGCGTACGAAGAAGCGCTGCTCGCGTTCGTCCACGGCGTGCTCGACCCAACCCGCTCGCCGGAATTCCTCGAAAGCATCCGCAACGGCGCGCGCAGCCTTGCGGCGACCGGGACGATCAATGCGCTCGCGCAACTCGTCCTGCGCACGACAGCGCCCGGCGTTCCCGACACCTACCAAGGCGGCGAGCTGTGGGACCTGAGCCTGGTCGACCCCGACAACCGTCGACCGGTCGACTTCGCCGGGCGCGGCGCAGCGCTGCGCGCGCTCGACGACGCGCTCGCCGCCGGCACCCCGCGCGAGGCACTCGCGCGCGAGCTCCTCGCCGCCTGGCCCGATGGCCGAATCAAGCTCTACCTCCTGGCAACGCTGCTCCGCCACCGCGCCGGCGCCGGCTGGCCGCCCGATGCCTACGCCCCACTCGCCGCGCGCGGTACCCACGCCGAGCACGTCGTCGCCTACGCGCGTGGACCGGCCGTCGTCGTCGTCCCGCGCCTGCCGCGCACGCTGGCCGGCGAGCGCGTGCCGGTCGGCGACCTCTGGGCCGACACCGCGCTGGGCCTGCCCACCGACGCGCCGAACCGCTTCCGCGACGTCCTGACCGACCGCACCGTCAGCACCCGCGCCGACGGCGACGAGCCGTCGCTGCCGCTGGCGCAGACGCTGGTCGCGCTCCCCGTCGCGGTCCTCGAACCGGCCTGACGGGACGACCCGAGACTCCGCCCGAAACGCTTCCGTCCTCCCCGGGGTCGTGCGAAGGGGTGCTATCGGCTCCGCGCGCGGAGCCCGTTCTCGCTGAAGGAGTTCTCGCAGTCATGGCTTCGTTCACCGTCGACGCCCTCGTGATCGGCGCCGGCCCGGGCGGCTACCACGCCGCGATCCGGCTGGGCCAGCTCGGCAAGAAGGTCGTCTGCTTCGACCGCGACGAGGTCGGCGGTGTCTGCCTGAACTGGGGCTGTATTCCGACGAAGGCGCTGCTGCACGTCGGCGAGATCGCGCGCCAGATCGAGCACGCCGACGCGCTCGGCCTGAAGGTTCCGAAGGCCGAAGTCGATCGCGAGGGCGTCGCGGCGTTCGCCGACAAGGTCGTGAAGGCCAACGTCGGCGGCGTGAACCAGCTCTTCAAGGCCAACAACGTCGAGTTCGCCTACGGCGACGCGTCGTTCACCGGCAAGAACACCGTTTCGCTGAAGAAGCGCGACGGCACGACCGACGAGTACACGGCGCCCGCGATCGTCATCGCAACCGGTTCTGCGCCGATCAACGTCGGCGCGTGGCCGCACGACGGCGACACGATCATCAACTCCGACGACGCCGTGCGCGTCAAGCGCGTCCCGCAGAACCTCTTGATCGTCGGCGGCGGCGTGATCGGCCTCGAGTTCGCGACCGTCTACACGCGCCTGGGTGCGAAGGTGCTCGTCATCGAAGCGATGCCGCAGATCCTGACCGGCACCGATCTCGAGATCAGCAAGACGCTCGGTCGCATCCTCAAGAAGCAGGGCATCGAGATCGCGCTCAACACGAAGGTCGAAACGATCGAGAAGGTCGGCCCGCAGCACGCGAAAGTCACCTTCAACGGCGAGTTCACGAACAACAAGCCCGAGACGCGCGAATTCGACCAAGTCCTCGTCGCCGTCGGACGCCGCCCGGTGACCGACACGCTGAACCTCGCCGCCGCGGGCCTGCAGACGAACGAGAAAGGTTTCCTCGACGTCGACGCGCAGCGCCGCACGAAGGTCGACGGCATCTTCGCGATCGGCGACATGACCGGCGCGCCGCTCCTCGCGCACAAGGCCATGAAGGAAGGCGTCGTCGCCGCCGAGGTGATCGCCGGCGACCGCGCCAGCGCGTTCGACCCGGTCGCGATTCCGAACTGCGTCTACACCGATCCCGAAGTCGCGACGATCGGCCTTTCCGAGGAAGAAGCAAAGGCCGCCGGCTACGAGATCAAGGTCGGCAAGATGAACCTCGTCGCGTCGGGCCGCGCGCGCACGATGAACGAAACGGACGGGATCATCAAGCTGATCGGCGACGCGAAGACCGACCTGCTGCTCGGAATGCACATCGTCGCGCCGCAGGCCGAGTCGCTGATCGGCGAAGGCGTCATCGCGCTGGAGATGGGCGCGACGGTCGAGGACATCGGCCTGTCGATCCACCCGCACCCGACGCTGACCGAGTCGATCATGGACGCGGCCGAGTACATCCACGGCAAAGCGATCCACATCGTCAACGCCAAGCCCGCGAAGCAGCCCGCGACGGTCTGAGGCCGCCGCGGGTTGTAGGAACGGAATGGCAACCCGGGCCCGGCTGATCGACCTCGGACGCCGGCGCTACGGGCCGGTGCTCGCGCTCCAGCGCGCGCTCCACGCTGCGGTCGCCGAGGGACGCGAGCCCGACACCTGGCTCGTGGTCGAGCACGAGCCGGTCGTCACCCTGGGTCGCAACGCGAAGGAAACGAACCTTTTGCTGCCGCGCGCGCTGCTCGACGCGCGCGGCGTCGACGTCGCCGAGATCGAGCGCGGCGGCGACGTGACCTACCACGGCCCCGGCCAAGTCGTCGTCTACCCGATCCGCCGCCTCGCGCGCTTCCGCGAAGTCGTCCCGCTCGTCGCCTCGCTCGAAACCGCGGTCACCGGCGCGCTGCACCGCTTCGGCATCGAAGCGCAGCCGCGTAGCGAACACCGCGGCGTCTACGTCGGCGACGACGCGATCTGCGCGATCGGCCTCGCGATCAAGCGCATGACCTCGCTGCACGGGCTGGCCCTCAACGCCTGCCCCGCGCTCGACTACGACCGCCTGATCACGCCCTGCGGCACGCCGCAGTTCGGCATCACCTCGATCGCCGCACAACTCGGCCGCGACGTGTCGTGGACCGAAGCGCGCGACGTCCTGCTCGATTCGCTCGAAGGCGCCTTCGACGTCGACTTCATCCGCGAAGAGATCGCGCCGGGGGCACCGCTGCCGTCCCCGGCGAACCCCGTCCCGGAGCCCGCATGACCACCATCGACCTCATTTCCGGTCACCCCGAACCCGCCCCCCGTCATCCTGAGCCTGTCGAAGGGCGCAAGCGCAAGCCCGACTGGCTGAAAGTGCGGCTGCCGTCGGGTCCGTCGTACGAGCACGTTCTGGGCGAAGTGCGCCGCCTCGACCTGCACACCGTGTGCCAGGAAGCGATGTGCCCGAACATCGGCGAGTGCTGGGGCGCGGGCACCGCGACGATCATGATCCTCGGCGACACGTGCACACGCGGCTGCCACTTCTGCAACGTCAAGACCGGCTCGCCGAAGGGCGAGGTCGACTGGACCGAACCGAAGCGCGTCGCCGAAGCGGTCGCGGAGCTGGGCTGGAAGTACCTCGTGCTGACCGCGGTCGACCGCGACGACCTCGCCGACGGCGGCGCCGCGATCTTCGCCAACACCGTGCGCATGATCCACAAGAAGGTCCCGGACGCGAAGGTCGAGTGCCTGACCGGTGACTTCGCCGGCGACCTCGCCGCGCTCGACATCGTCCTCGACGCGCACCCCGAGGTTCTCGCCCACAACCTCGAAACCGTCGCGCGCCTGCAAGCAACGGTCCGCGACCGCCGCGCGAACTACGCGCAGTCGCTGCGCATCCTCGACCACGCAAAGCAGTCCGGAAAGGTCACCTACACCAAGACCTCCCTGATGCTCGGCCTCGGCGAAACCGAAGCCGAGGTCGAGTGTGCGATGGACGACGCACGTGCGATTGGTGTAGACATCTTCACCATGGGACAGTATCTGCAGCCGACCAAACGGCACCTGACGGTCGAAGAGTTCGTCACGCCCGAAAAATTCGCGCGCCTCAAAGCGCTCGGCGACGCAAAGGGCTTCATCCAAGTCGTCGCCAGCCCACTCTCACGCAGCTCCTACCACGCCGAACAAGCGTTCACCTAACGGACACAGAAAGGCAACACTCAATCGTGTCCAATGAACGCGTGACAGACGAAGTGATTTTGGAAGGTTTCAAAAACCTTCACCAAGCGATGGCCGAAGGCTTCGACAAAGCTGCTGCTTTCATGACGGCAGAATTCGCGGCAGTACGCGCGGAAATGGCCGAAGGCTTCACGGCGGTACGCGCCGACCTTCGTGCCGAGTTTCGCGGTGAAATACACGGGCTTCGTGCGGAGTTCCGCGGCGAGATACGCGAGTTCGAGCGACGAATGGACCGCCGATTCGACCGCATCGACAGCCACCTCGACAATCACGAGCAGCGTATATCCGCGCTCGAATCCAGGACCTGATACCACGGAACAGCACCCCGACGGCCTGCCGCTCCCGCGGCGGCGGGTCGCCTACTTCGCGCTCGCGATCTCGGTCACGATGGCCGTGCTCGACGGTTCGATCGCGAACACCGCGCTGCCGACGATCGCGCGCGAACTGGGCGCGTCGCCGACCGCGTCGATCTGGGTCGTCAACGCGTTCCAGCTCGCCGTCACCGCGTCGCTCCTCGCGTTTGCGGCGCTCGGCCAACTGCGCGGCCCCGCGCGCGTCTACCGCGTCGGCGTCATCGCGTTCGTCGCCGGCTCGCTCGCCTGCGCGCTTGCGCACTCGCTCCCGCTCCTGATCGCCGCGCGCGCCTTCCAAGGACTGGGCGCGTCCGCGATCATGGCGATCTCGCCGGCGATCCTGCGCGAAATCTTCCCGCGCGCGCAACTCGGCCACGCGCTCGGCCTGAACGCACTCGTCGTCGCGACCAGTTCCGCCGCCGGCCCGACGCTCGGCGGCCTCATCCTCGCCGTGCTCCCGTGGCCCTGGCTGTTCGCGCTCAACGTCCCGTTCGGACTCGCCAACATCGCGCTCAACCGCGCCTTGCCGCCCGACGACGAACGCCGCCCCGGCTGGCTCGATTTCCCGAGCGTCCTCACGAGCGCGCTCGGCATCGCGCTCACCGTCTGGGGCCTCGACGGCTTCGCGCGCCAAGAACCGCCCTGGTCGATCGCGCTGCGTCTTCTCGTCGGCCTGTCTTCCACGGCGTACTTCGTCCGCCGCCAGTTCACGCTGCCGCAACCGATGATCGCGCTCGACCTCTTCCGCGCGCCAACCTTCGCGTTCGCCGGCGCGACGTCGTTCGCGTCGTTCGTCGCGCAGGGTCTCGCCTTCGTCGCGCTCCCGTTCTTCTTCCAAGTCGCGCTCGGCTGCACACCGCTTGAATCCGGCCTGCTCCTGACCGCGTGGCCGCTCGCGGTCGCCGTCGTCGCGCCGTTCTCCGGCCGCCTCTCCGACCGCGTCCCCGTCGGCATCCTCGCGACGACCGGCCTCACCGTCTTCACCGCCGGTCTCGCGCTCTACGCGACGCTCCCGCAGAACCCGACCGCCGTGCGGATCGTCCTCGACGGCATCATCTGCGGCCTGGGCTTCGGCTTCTTCCAGTCACCGAACAACCGCGACCTGATCGGCAGCGCGCCCCGCGAGAAGAGCGCCAGTGCGGGCGGTCTGCTCGCCGTCATCCGCGTCGGCGGCCAAACCGGCGGCGTCGCGCTGGTCGCCATCGTCTTCGGCCTTTTCGGCGCCTCGGTCGCCGCCGGCGGCGCCACCGCGCACGGCGCGGTCACCCACGCCGCCCCAGTCGTCCTCTCGCTCGCATGCGCCTTCGCCGCCCTAGCGACGCTCATCAGCGCCCTACGCCTGCGCACCCTGTATACGAGCAGTGGCTCGGTCGAATTCCCACGATCTCGTCGCTGAGCAACTTCCCAAGCGATGGAGCCATTCGAGCTAGGCGGCGGAGAAGATTGACGCGAAATAGCTACGGCATGGACCGCATCATACACGATCTGCGCAACGAGTTGGCGGTCGCTGAGGCGAGTATCCAGGCCGTCATCGATGGAAAGCTGCCCCCGAACACCGAGAACCTGCAAGCCGTCTTGACGTCGCTGGAAGACGTCGACGCCGCAGTCTTGCAGCTAGGAACGCACCCGGAACGACAGAGCCTCTTCAACGTCGTCGTTGAAGCCGCTCCCAACGCGATGATCCTCGTCAACCAAGCCGGCTGCATGACGCTCGCCAATGCGCAGGCCGAGAGGCTGTTCGGATACACGCGCGACGAATTGCTCGGCCAATCGATCGAGGTGCTCGTTCCCGAGCGTTTTCGCGCCGGACATCCGATGCTTCGAACGTCGTTCAGCGAGGAGCCCGCCGCGCGGCCCATGGGCGCGGGGCGCGACCTCCACGGCCGCCGGAAGGACGGCAGGGAGATCCCCATCGAGATCGGCCTCAATCCGGTCACGATCGGCCGCGAGGTGTTCACCCTCGCCGCAGTCACGGATATTACCGAACGCAAGCACGCCGAAGAGCTGCGTCTGCTCCAAGCGCGAACCGAACAGCACGCTGCGGAGGTGGAGGAGCTCAATCGCGAGCTGTCCAGCGCATCGCACTTCAAGACCGAGTTCGTCGCGACGATGAGCCACGAACTGCGTACCCCGCTCACGGCGATCGTCGGTGCCGCGGAACTCCTCGACCGCCTGACGCTCCCCGAGCGCGCTCGATCCCATGTGGAGACGATCAACGAAGCCGCGGAGGCGCTCCTCTCGCTCATCAACAGCATCCTGGACTTCTCCAAGGTCGAAGCGGGCAAGCTGGAGCTCCAAACCTCGACGTTTCTAACCGACGTCGTGCTCGAGGGCGCGGCGGAGGTCTCAGCACAGCTCGCCCGCGAGAGAGGGGTCGCCGTACACACCTACGTCGATCCGTCCATCCCACCACTCGAGGGTGACGGCGATCGGTTGCGACAGATCCTCCTCAACCTTCTCGGCAATGCGGTGAAATTTACACCGAAGGGGCACGTCGTCGCGCGCGTGTTCCCGTTCGGCAACGATGACGGCGACGTCGTCTTGCGCTTCGAAGTGCAAGATACGGGCGTGGGGATTCCGGCGGAACTCCAATCGCGGCTGTTCGAGCCCTTCTTCCAAGGACGAACCACGACCGAGGGCGGCACGGGGCTCGGCCTCGCGATCGCAAAGCGGCTCGTTCTGCTCATGGGCGGAGCGATCGGAATCGAGAGCCAGCCCGACGCTGGCTCCACGTTCTGGTTTACGGCTCGGTTCAAACGTCCGTCCGTACCGGCGTCCCAACGCCGGACGCTCAACGGGATCGCCGGACTCATCGTCTCCGGCGACAGCATCTTCGCGCAGATCGTCGGACAGTATCTCACGTCCTGGGGCATGGCCTCCCGTCGCGCGACGAGTAGCGCGGACGTCATGGACGCCTTGCAGTCGGAACAACAGCGATGGGTCGCGATCGTCGATCTCGACGACGTCGGCGATCAGGTGGTGACGGATCTGGTCGCCGTCGTGCGAACGTCGTTTCCCGAGCGAATCATTGCCATCGGCGCGGACGGTGCGGTTCGCAAACCGGTTCGGCAGTCGTCCTTGTTCGACGCCATCGTGAAGGCGGTCGACGGCGAGGCGACCGGCACGCAGCCCCCATCTCCTCCGACCGCCCCGGAGTCCGTACTCCACCTCGACGGGCCGGTACTCGTAGCAGAGGACAACGTGCGGCTGCAGCGCCTGCTCCAACTGCAATTCGACGAACTCGGCGTGGCCGTCGCATTCGTCTCGAACGGCGCCGAAGCCATCGCAGCGATGCGCCAAGAACGCTATGCCATGGCGTTCATGGACTGCCAAATGCCGGAGATGGACGGATTCTCTGCGACCCGCGCGATTCGGGCGGAGGAAACACCGAGTGGCGGCCGCATGCCGATCGTCGCCATGACGGCGAACGCATTCGCCAAGGACCGTGACGCCTGCATCTCGGCCGGTATGGACGACTACCTGGCAAAACCGGTCAAGCTCGCCAACCTACGGACGATGATCGAGCGCTGGGCAAGACGGGGTGCGACCTTCTAAGCTGGGCAGCGAGGCCCGGGCAGGATGCCCGGGCCTCGCAACCTACGCGTACACCCCGCGCAGCTTCAGCGTCTTCACCACCCGGTCGATCGCAATCATGTACGCCGCAGTGCGATACGTGATCCCCCGCGCCTGCGCGATCTCCCGCAACGCCGCGAAGTTCTCCAGCAGCACGTCCTTCAGCCGCTCGTTCACCTCGGACTCGCGCCAGAAGTACCCCTGCCGGTCCTGCACCCACTCGAAGTACGACACCGTCACGCCGCCCGCGTTCGCAACGATGTCCGGAATCACGACGATCCCGTTCTTCGCGAAGATGTGGTCCGCCTCAGGCGTC
>JAFAMK010000080.1 GCA_019233415.1 Vulcanimicrobiota bacterium | reverse complement strand
ACGCCGGTTTCCTCGGCGACACGATTCGCGGCAAGAACCTCTCGCCGTCGGACGCCTCGCACGCGGGCGGGTACGTCGGACTCGGGATCAAGTTCTAAACGCCCTCCGGCGTCTAGACACGAGCAGACCCCCGGCTTTCGCCGGGGGTCTTTTGTTTATCGCCGGGACTCCGAACCGCTGAGGGCCGCGTCTAGTGCGGGGCGGTGCTGGGGGCGGGGCTTGCGCCCATCGCGTTTTGCGCGTTGATGACGCTGGCCGGGGCCAGGCCCGGCATCGGGGTCGCGGTCACGCCGACGGGACCCGTCGGGGCGAGCGCCGCCGGCGAGGGGCTGGGAGCCGCGCCGCCCTCCGGGCTACCGCCCGGGTTCGCCGCGGCGAGCGGAGGGGACACGGAGGCTGCGCCGTTCTCCTGCATCGCCACGCGAACGACCGAGGCGCGCGGGTAGTCGTGGCGCAGCCAGGCGAAGACGGCGTGGACGTGCTTGACGCCGTCTTCGGTGTGGATCTTGCCGTAGAAGTGCTCCAGCGCGTAGATCGTCCCCGGGATCCAGCTGTCGCAGGGGTACTTGTGCTCCCAGTCGTGCATCGCGTCTTCGGTCAGCGCGATCGCGTTGAACGTCGACGACGCCTTGTCCGGGTCGACGTCGACCTTGATCCCCTGGTCCTTGATCGTGTTGCGGATGCCCAGGATGCTCATCTTGAGCTTTCCGAAGTACTCGTCGGCCGGCGCGACCTTGCACTTGGCCCGCGCGACGGTCTTCGACTTCGCGTGCGAGGGGGTCGCGTGCGCCGTGGTCGGGTGCGACGTCGTCGCGGGCACGGCCGCAGTGGTCGCAGCGGCAACGAGCGAAGCACAGGCGATCAATCGTTTCACTCAGGCGTCCTCATGGCATGGGTCCTGATAACACGTGTTGCGAGCGGCGAACGGAACGTTCGCCCTCGTGCTTGGAGACAGAATTAGGTGAGTGCTCGTCCGACACCCGTCGCTGCCGTGCAAACGCGTGCGCACGATCGCGTCGCCTTCTCGGAGCGGTGGCCCGCGCTGCTCGCCCGGATCGCCGCCGCCGCTGAAGGCGGCGCACGCTTGATCGTCGTCCCCGAAGGGACGGTCCCCGCCTACGTTATCGGCACCGCTCCGGTCGATTCGCGCGAATTGGAAGAGGCGGCGCGCGACGTGATCGCCGTCGCAGAACGGACCGGCGCGACGATCGTGTACGGCGGCGCGCGCATCACCGAGCGCGGCGTCGCGAACAGCGCGTACGTCGTCACGCGCGCCGGCATCGTCGGGCATGCGGACAAGTGCTTCCTGTGGCACTTCGACCGGCGCTGGTTCACGCAGGGCAGCGCGCTCGAACCGGTCGACACGCCGGTCGGCCGGTTGGGCGTGTTCATCTGCGCCGACGGGCGCATTCCGACGATCGCGAGCACGCTCGTCGGCAAAGGTGCCGAGGTGCTCGTCGTTCCCACCGCATGGGTGACGAGCGGCCGCGATCCGGCTGCGCTGGAGAACATTCAAGCCGACTTGATGATCCCGGTGCGCGCGCGTGAGAACGGCGTGCCGGTCGTCGCCGCGAACAAGTGCGGCGTCGAAGTGCGCAGCGTTGCGTACTGCGGCAAGAGCCAGATCGTCGCGGCCGACGGCGCCGTCGTCGCGCGCGCGTCGCAGGACGACGAGACGACGCTGCACGGCAGCGTCGCGATCGGCCCGTCGCTGGCGAGCCACACGCGCGCGCCGGCCTCGGGCGCGCGGCGTCTCGCCGGTGACGCGCTGCCGAACGCGGCGCGCATCGCCGTCGCGCTGCATCCCGATCCGGAGCTGCACGCGCTCGCCGCGGTTGCCGACGCCGGGCTCGTCATCGACCCGCACGCGGTGCCGGCGAGCGCCGACGTCGCGCTGGTCGACGACGAGGCGGTGCTCGACCCGCGCGCGCTCGTCGCGCCGCGGCTCGACGGCGTGCGGCTGTTCGTCTGGCACGCCTCTGTCGCGGCGGAATGGGTCGTTCCGTTCGCGCGTACGCGTGCGGCCGAGCTGCGCGCCTATGTCGTCGTCTTCGACTCGCCGCGCCGCCGCGCGTTCGCCGCCGATCCCGACGGCATCGTCGTCTGCGGCACGTTCGGCTCGTTCGAGCTGTGCGCATTCGCGTTCGACCGGGCGCGCACCGACGCATGGCGCGTCGCGCCGGAGACCGACGTGCGCGACGCGCTCGTGCGCGTGAACGCCCTCGCGCCGGCCGCTAGGCGCCCTGCGGCTGCGGCGGGTGCGCCGTAGCTGCACGCAGCCCGCCGCGCGGCGTCAGCACGCTCCAAACGAGCCCCGCGACGAACAGCACGCAGCCGAGAATCAGCGCCCAGGTCGGCGGCGCCGCCGCGACCGCGAGCGCGGGATAGCTGCCGATGGTCACACGTACGTGGACCGGGCCGAGGACCACCGTCTGGCCGGAGCCGGCCAGCGTGATGCCGAGCGGGTGACCGTCCTCGTCGGCGGCGGTCAGGACGAGCGCCGGCCGCGTGCGGTCGAGCCCGGGTGCGCTCGCATGGCCGAACTGCGCGAGGTCGCTCGGCGTGAAGTAGAGCGCGTGCACGCTGACGTGACGTGCCGGCGCGGCGAAGGTGTCGAACGGAACGTCGAGCGTGCCGATGCGCTGGTGGTCGCGAAAGAGCAGCACCGGCGAGAGAAACGACGTGTTGCTGGGCTGGGTGACGGTCAGGTGCTTGCGGTGCTCGTCGAAGACGTCGACGAACGCTGCGGGACGCGGGTCGAGGTAGAGCAGCGACTCGCCGACGACGCGGCGGTTCCCCGGCGCGAGTGCGATCTCTGGCGCGCTGCGGCGGCGCAGCGTGATCCCGCTCGCGCCACGCGCGATCGCGTCCGCGTCGGCCGGCGCAAAGAACGCCGCGGCGCCGAGCGTGAGGATCGGCGTGACGGTCCCCGGGGTCCCGATGATGCTCGCGGTGTCGGGACCGAGCAGTCCCGACGCGAGCCCCGCGACGTCGACGATCGCCGCACCGGCGAGCGCGACGAGCAACCGCCGCCCGACCGCGCCGTCGTCGCCACGGCGCGCGCCGTTCGCGTAGAAGACGACCACGGCGAGCGCGATGAACAGGGCGAGCGCGTACTGCCAGGTGTGGTAGAGCGGCGTCGCCGGCGCGACGTCTTGCGCGAGTACGAGCGCGATCGCGAAGAGCGCGATCGCGACGACCGCGATGCGCGCACTCACGATGCGCCGTGCTTGAGCGCCGGCGCGACCGCGTCGCGCATCTGCTCGAGCGTCATCGGGCCGTCGATGCCGCGCACGAGGTGCCCGCTGCGGTCGACGATCACGCTCGTCGGCAGG
>JAFAMK010000422.1 GCA_019233415.1 Vulcanimicrobiota bacterium | reverse complement strand
TACACGCTCGACAGCAGCGACCTGCCGTTCCCGGGCGGCGCGGTCTGCGCGTTCACCTACGACGCGGCGCGCGCGCTCGAGCCTGTCCTTCGACGGGCGCAGGATGAGGGGGCGGTGCCGCCGGCGGACGTGCGGTTCGCCGACGCGCTCGTCGTGATCCCGGGGACGTGGCTCGTCTTCGACCACTTCACGCACCGTGTCACGCTGATCGGGCTTGCGCGCGACGCGTCCGAACATGCCGCGGTCGAGGCGCGGCTCGATTCGTATGTCGCGCGGCTGCTCGACCAGCGGCCGACGATTCCGGGCGCGGTGCGCGCGGACGGGCCGGTCAGCGCGTCGATGGACGAGGCGACGTTCCTCGACCGCGTGGCGCGGGCGAAGCGCTACATCTACGACGGCGACGCGTATCAGCTCCAGGTGGGGATTCGGTTCTCGTGCGCGCTGGCCGGGACCGCGTTCGATTTCTACCGGCAGATTCGCGCGCGCAATCCTTCGCCGTACATGTTCTTCGTCGAGCACGACGGTCGCGCGATCTTCGGCGCCTCACCGGAGTTTCTGGTACGGCTCGACGGGCGCACGGCGCGGATTCGCCCGCTCGCCGGAACGCGGCCGCGCGCGGCCGATCCCGAGGAAGACCAGCGCGTCGCCGACGAGCTGCTCGCCGACGAGAAAGAACGCGCGGAGCACGTGATGCTGGTCGACCTGGCGCGCAACGACCTCGGCGCGGTCTGCCGCCCGGGGAGCGTGCGCGTCGACGAATTGATGGTGATCGAGCGCTACTCGCACGTCATGCACATCGTCTCGAACGTCGTCGGCGAGCTGCGCGGCGACAAGGACGCGCTCGACCTGTTCGCCGCGTCGTTCCCGGCCGGCACCGTCACCGGTGCGCCGAAGATTCGCGCGATGCAGCTGATCGATACGCTCGAACCAGTCGCGCGGGGATTCTACGCCGGGAGCGTCGGGCACATCGACTTCGACGGCGACCTCGACTCGTGCATCACGCTGCGCTCCGTCGCGGTCGCGAACGGGCGCGCGTACTGGCAGGCCTCGGCCGGGATCGTCGCCGACAGCCTGCCGCAGGCCGAGTACGCCGAAGTCTTCGCGAAGACCGCGATCGTGCGCGACGTGTTAGGAATCAAACCGTGACGCGCGTGCTGCTGGTCGACAACTACGACTCGTTCACGTGGAACCTGGCGCACCTGTTCGCCGGGCTCGACGGGGTCGAGGTCGACGTGATCCGCAACGACGACCCCCGTCTGGGTGATGGCGTCACGCTTCGCTACGACGGCGTGATCGTCGGCCCGGGACCCGGGCGTCCGGCCGACGCGGGCCGCACGATGGCGGTCGTGCGCGAAGCGGCGCGCGCGCGGCGGCCGCTGTTCGGCGTGTGCCTGGGGCTGCAGGCGATCGGCGAGGTGTTCGGCGGACGCGTCGTCCACGCGCCGCGCCAGATGCACGGCAAGACGTCGGAGATCACGCACGACGGGCGCGGCGCATTCGCCGAACTGCCCTCGCCGTTCACCGCGACGCGCTATCACTCGCTCGTCGTCGATCACGACGGCTTTCCGGCCGAGTTGCGCGCGCACGCGACCAGTGAGGACGGCGCGATCCAAGGGCTGCACCACCGCGAGCTGCCGATCGCCGGCGTGCAGTTTCATCCCGAGTCCGTGCTGACCGTGCAGGGCCGCGCGATGGCGCAGAACGTCGTGCGCGCGTTTCGCGAACCGTGACGATCGTGTATCCGGCGCTGCTGCGCCGCATCCTCGCCGGCGAGCACCTGAGCGCCGACGAGATGGCCGCCACGATCGGCGCGATCATGGACGAGACGCTCTCGCCGGTGCGCGCGGCGGCGCTGCTCGCGGCGCTCGCCGCGAAGGGTGAGACGGTCGAGGAAGTCGTCGGCGCGGCGCGCGCGATGCGCGAGCGCAGCGTGCGCGTCGAGCACGACTTGCCGCTCGTCCTCGACGTCGTCGGAACCGGCGGCGACAACGCGCACACGATCAACATCTCGACCGCCGCGGCGTTCGTCGTCGCGGGCTGTGGCGTCCCGGTCGCCAAGCACGGAAACCGCGCCGCGTCGAGTTCCTGCGGTAGTGCCGACGTGCTGGAAGCGCTCGGCGTGCGGCTCGACCGCGCGCCGGAGACGTCGGCGCAGCTGCTGCGCGAGCACGGGATCGCGTTCCTGTTCGCGCAGCGCCACCACCCCGCGATGCGCGCGGTCGGCCCGATCCGGCGCGAGCTGGGCGTGCGCACGATCTTCAACGTGCTGGGCCCGCTGACGAACCCGGCCGGTGCGAACCGCCAGGTGATCGGCGTGTCGCGGCCGGAGCACGTCGCGCTCGTCGCCGACGCGCTGCGCGCGCTCGGCGCGCAGGCCGGCGCGGTGATCCACGGCGCCGACGGGCTCGACGAAATCTCGGGCGAGGCGCCGACCGACGTGATGCAGTTCGACCGCTCCGGCGTGAAGCGCTGGACGCTCGAACCGTCGGCGTACGGCGTCCATGCGCCGCGTGCCGCGATCGCCGGCGGCGACGCCGCGACGAACGCCGCGGCACTCGTGCTGATTCTCGAAGGCGAGCGGAGTCCGCGCGCCGACCTGGTTCTCCTCAACGCCGCGCTTGCGCTCGTCGTCGCGGGCGAGGCGGTCGACATCCACGACGGGATGGCGCGCGCGCGCACGGCGGTCGACACCGGCCGGGCGCGCGCGGCGCTCGAGGCGCTGCGCGCTTCGGCGAGCTCGGCACAGGCCGGGGAGTTGGTATGACGGACATGCTGGAGAAGCTCTACGCGGCGAAGACGGCGGTGCGCGC
>JAFAMK010000437.1 GCA_019233415.1 Vulcanimicrobiota bacterium | reverse complement strand
CGACGCTGCGCCACGGCGAGGTCGAGCCGGGGATTCGCGGGCACTCGTCGGCCGCCGACGCAGGCCGTATGGCGCGCGACGCCGGCGTCGGCCGGCTCCTGCTAACCCACTACGGCGAAGAGTCGACCGCGCGCGATTTGGACGAAGCCGCGCGCGCACACTTCGCCGGCGACGTCTTCGTCGCCGACGACCACCGTACGTTCGATCTCGGCTAGTCGCGTTCGCCGCACGAGGGCCCTTCGACAAGCTCAGGGTGACAATGTCTCCCCGTCACCCCGAGCCTGTCGAAGGGTCCTCGTCGTCGCTAGTTCGTTCGAGGGCCGCCTTCGCCGCGGGGTAGCGCGAATTGGATCAGTGAGCTGATCGGCGCGAGGCCGCGTGAGACGATGGCGTGCGGGGTGACGCGCAGGTTCAGCTCTTCGAGCCGGGCCTTGGCGGCGAGCAGTTCGCGACCGCTGGTGACGACGTCTTCCAGCAGCAGGACGTGCTGGCCCGCGGTGAACGGGCCCTCGACGTACTCCTCGGCGAACGCGCCGTAGCCTTTGGGCTGCTTGCGCACGACGATCATCGGCAACCCGGTCATCTGCGAGACGGCGGTCGCGATGATCACGCCGCCCAGCTCCGTTCCGCCGATCAGGTCGGGGTTCAAGTCGGCGACGACCGGGACGAACAGCCGCGCGATCCGCCGCAGGATGTGCGGGTCGGCGAACAGCTTGAACTTGTCGATGTAGTAGTCGCTGCGCGCGCCGCCGGAGAGCAGGTAGTCGCCCCGGGTGAGCGCCCGCTCCATGATGACGTTCTTTAGCCAGCGAAGCTCCGGAATACGCGCGATCGGGCTGCTGGACGGCTCGTCGAACACGCCGCTAAATCTCCCATTCGTAGGCGTTCCACGCTTCGTTGACCGGGTTCGGCGCAAAGCCCTTGAAATCGGGGTTGATGCCGTGGGCCTGGCGCGGGAACCAGACGTAGTCCTCGGGGACGTCGCGCGCGATCAGCTTCTGAATCGTGGCGTACGCCTTCTTGCGGACGCTCTCGTCGTAGGTCGCGAGCGCCAGCTTCTGCGCGTCGTCCATCTCCTTCGCGTTGTAGCGGGTGTAGTTGACGCCGTCCGGGTGGCCCGGGCGCGGGATGTCGTTCGAGTCGTAGAGCGAGTGGTCGTCGGGGTCCCAGCCGGCGATCCAGCCGGCGACCGCGAGATCGAACTTGCCGCCGGTCAGGATCCCGCCCTGGCCGTAGGTGGCAAAGAAGAGGTTCGCCGGATAGGCTTTGATCGGCGCGTCGATCCCGACGTCCTTGAGCATCGCCTGGGTCTGGACCGCGACGAGCCGCCGCGTCGCATTCTCGACGTTGTACGAAATCTGCAGCGAGAGCGGCTGGCCGGCCTTGCGCATCATCCCGTCGGCGCCCGGCGTCCAGCCCGCGTCCGCCAGCAACGCCTTGGCCTTCGCGACGTCGTGCGGGTACTTCATGACGTCGGGCTCGTACGCCCACTCGAACGGAGGCTGGTCGGACCACGCGACCGTTGCGCTCCCACCTGTGTTCTTGTCGACTAGCGCCTGCTTGTCGACCGCGTAGGCGATGGCACGCCGCACGCGCACGTCGGACAGCAGCGGGCGCGAGGTGTTCATGTAGATGCCGAGCGTCTGCGGCATCGGGTTGAGCACGATCCCGATCCCCGCGCCGGTCAGCGTCTTCATCTGCATGTAGAGCTGCGGCGAGGCCTGGAATATCCAGTCGATGTCGTGCGCGCGCAGCGCGTTGAGCGAGGTGTTCTCGTCGGGGATCTCGCGCACGACGATCGAGCGGAGTTTGGGTTTGCCGCGGAAGTAGTCGTCGTTCGCGACCAGCTCGATGTGGTCGCCGCGCACCCACCGCGCGACCTTGAACGGTCCGGTGCCGACCGGCTGCTGGTTGAACGGCACCTGGTTCAGGTTCGGGTACTTCGCGAGCAGGTGCTCGGGGATGATGCAGATCGGCTGATCGCTCTCGGCGAAGACCGTGTTCACGAACGGCGCGAAGATGTGCTTGAGGTGGAAGACGACGGTCGTCGCGTTCGGCGTGTCCACCGACTTGACGTCCTCGTAGCCGATGCGCGCGTTGACGTTGTTCGCCGGGTTCATCATCGCTTGCCAGGTGAACTTGACGTCCTTGCTGCTGAAGGGCTCGCCGTCGTGCCACTTCACGCCCTCGTGCAAGTGGTAGGTGATCGTGAGGCCGTCCTTGCTGATCCCGCCGTTCTCGACCGTCGGCACCTCGGTCGCGAGGATCGGGATCAGCTTTTGCGTGCGCCCGTCGACGCTGACGAGGTTGTCGAACGAGAGCCGGTTCAGGAGCCCTTCGGTCGTGTTCGCCGAGAGAATCGGGTTCAGCGTGTTCGGCGAGCGCTGGATCGCGATGCGCAGCTGGCCGGGGACCGTGCCGGTTCCGGGCGTCGCGCCGCCGACGGCCGACTGGTCGCCGACCTTCGAGCACGCGCTGACGGACAGCGCGCATACGAGCGCACCGATCACGAGTGTACGCAAACCGGGGTCCCTCCTAGCGACGTTTCGTCGCCGTCTTTTTCGCGGTCGTCTTCTTGGCCGCGGACTTGCGCGCCGGCACGCTCCGCGCCGGCGCCTTCTTCGCGGCGGCCTTGCGCGCGACTGCCTTCTTCGCAGCCGGCCGCGCCGGGGTCGCCTTTTTCGCCGGCGCTTTCTTCGCCGGCGCGGCCTTTTTCGCCGCGACCTTCTTGGCGGCCGGACGCGCCGTCCGGCTCGCCTTCGCGGCCGCCTTTGCTGGGGCGGCCTTCTTGGCCGAGCTCGCCTTCGCCGCCGGCTTCGCGGCCGCCGGGCGAGCCGCCGGCTTCGCAGCAGCGGTTTTCGCGGCAGCCGGTTTCACCGGAGCCGGTGGCGGAGCGGCCTTGGCTGGTGCGGCGGCCTTCGGCGCCGGCTTCTCGGCAGGCTTCTGCGCCGGCTTGAGCTTCGGCGTCTTGGCCGGCTCCGGTGCCGACGCCGGCGCAACGACCGCGACCGATTCCGGTTCGGCCTCCGGCGTCGCTGGGGCGGCTTCAGCCGCCGGTGGCGCGGGCTCGGGTGCAGCTTCCAGCACGCCAACTTCAACCGTCGGCGATGCTGGAACAGGCTCGGGGGCCGGCTCCTCTGGGGCTACCGGAGGAGGCGTTTGTTCTTCCACCACCGGCTCTTCCGGGGGGACGCTAGCTTCTGGTGCGGCGGCCGGCGGCGGTTCGGCCGCGATGGCCGTCTCCGGGCGTGCGGGCGGACGCTCGGGAGAAGTCTCCGGAGCCCGCGTCGGCTTTGCGGCGGCGCGCGCCTTGCGGACCGGCTTCGCCGCGACCGGCGCGGGCTCGGGGCGCTCGTCCTTCGCCTCGGCGACCGGAGCGGGCACGGGTTCGGGGAGCGGTTCGGGCTCGGGTTCGCGCGCGACGCGCAGAGCGACACGGCGCAGAAGGCCGCCGAGCGGGAAGACGATCTCGTTGATGTCCAGCTCGTCGAGGACGTTCAGGACGATGTCGAACGCGCCGCCCTGGTCCTTCGGCGAGTGCGCGTCGGAGCCGATCGCAATCCCGATCCCGCGGTCCCGAGCCTTGCGCAGGAGACGCTTGTTGGCCTCGAGGTAGCGCGCCTTCTGCTCGTCCGTGTGCTCGCGGTACAGGAAGCGCGTGTTGAACTCGACGGCCATCCCGCGCGCGGCGACGGCGTCGAGGACGCGGTTCTCGTACGCGTCGAGCTTCGCGTCGTCGGGCCAGTGGCCGTAGTTCGCCGGGACGAAGAAGTGGCCGACGATGTGTCCCGGGAGCCGCTCGATCGCGTCGACGAGCGTCGTGATGTACAGCTCCCAGGTCTGCTCGGTCCCGACGATCTCGTAGAACTCGTTGAACTCGGGGTTGTCGAACGGCCACGGCCAGTTCTCACCGTGGACGGGATGCGTGATCTGGATGAAGTGGACCGAGCGAATGATCGCGTCGGGCCGCATCGCATCGACGATGTTCTGCGCGTCGGGGCGCGAGCGCGGGTCGTTGTCGACCTCGGCGCCGATCGAGTAGCGCATCCCGCGGCGCAGCCCCTCGCTGACGACCGCCGCGTGCCCCACCTCGACCCCGGCGGTGTCGGCCGCGCCGTGGAGGTCGCCGGCCTGCGCGAGCTTGAGCGCGCGCCGCACGAGATTCACTGCCGCGGGGTCTTCGAACGTCAGGTAGTTCATGTGATCCGCGACCATCAGGAACCGCGGGAACCCGCGCCGGCAGGCGTGGTAGAACCACAGAAACAGCATCCGCGCCGTCAGCGGCAGCGGGCGTTCGTCGGCGTAAGGCTTGTGCTCGCCCTTGGCGTGGCCGTGCGTATCGGGGATTGCGAAGAGGCGCAGGTCGCGCTCGGTGTTATCGTTCAACTTCTCGTAGTCCGCGGGGTATCCACATCTGGCTGCCGGCCCGTTTCGCCGGCGCGGCGGGCTTGCTCTCGAGCCACTGCGCGACCGCTTCGATCGCCGTCTCGAGACCGCGCCGCATCAGCTCCAAACTCATCGACGGCGTCGTCTCGGCGCCGAGCTGCAGGGCCTGTGCTGGCAGCGCGGGCAGGTGCACGAAGCCGACCGGGACCGGCGGCGCGGCGTTCGCGGTCAGCGCGAGCGCCTCGTACAGCCACTGGTTGCACAGGTACGTTCCCGCGCTGTTCGAGACGTAGCCGGGGATGCCGCCCCCGGCCCAGGCGGCCAGGATCTCGTCGAGCGGGAGGGTCGCAAGCCGAGCGTCGGGGCCGCCGCGCTCGACCGGGTCGTTCTTGCGCATCGTCCCGACGGCGTCCGGGATCGCGAAGTCGAGTACGTTCAGCGCGGCGCGCTCGACGGCGAGCGACGCGCGGCCCGGCGCATAGCCGGTCCCGATCACGAACTCGGGTTGTTCATCGCGGAGCACCGCTTCCAGCCGGTCGCGCATCGTCCGCGTTTCGACCGGGAAGACCCGCACCGCGATCGCCCGCCCGCCCACGATCTTGCCTTCGATGCTGCGCACGAGGAGTTCGCTCGGGTTCACGGGATGGGGACCGAACGGCTCAAAGCCGGTCAGCAGAACGTGCCGCGACACGAACCGCAGGTTTTCTGCGGAGAAGGCAAGGGACCTGCGAAGGTTTTCGCACCAAAAAAAAGCCGCCCCGGACGGGCGGCGGACAAGATTGGTTCGCTCGTGTCGGGCCGGACCTAGGTCCGGACACCTCCGATCATCGTGAGACATTGATTGGGACTGTCGCTAGTAACGATGACCACCTCCTCTTGTCCGCACGTTAGCCTTCGTTGGTATCTGGTCTGAAGGGTCCGCGGACGTTTTGTGAGGCTTAGCTTTCGCGCGCGCTTCGCGCGTTCTCCTTCCGATGGTAGCCTTCCATCTCGAGGATGCGCGCCTTCAGCTCGACGCCGTAGGCGTACTGGTGCAGCGCACCGGTCGCGTCGACGACGCGGTGACACGGGTAGAGCAGCGGGACCGGATTGCGCGCCATCGCACGCCCGACCGCGCGCGCCGCGGTCGGCTGTCCGATCGACTCCGCGATCCAGCCGTACGAGCGAACCTCGCCGACCGGGATCGTCGCGGCCGCGCGCAGCGCCGACTGCTCGAACGGGGTCAGGTCGCTGATGTCGACCTTGTCGAGGTCGGGCTTGTGGTTGCGGAAGAAGGCCGCGACGGTCTCGGTGACCCACTGCGGCGCCTGCGACGGGATCAGCCCGCGGCCGAGCCGCCGCTGCAGGCGTGCCAGGACCGCTTCCTTCCCCTCGCCGCGGTCGAGCGCGACGGCGGTGATTCCGCTGTGGCGGAACGCGACGAAGAGCCGTCCGATCGGCGAGTCGACCTCCGCGATCGAGTCCGGCGCCGTGATCTTGACCGTCGTCTTGATGTGGTCGAGGATCTTCGGCACCAGGCTGTTCGGCGGGTCGACCGGTGGCAGACAGGTCAGGCAGTACGCGATGCCTTCGTACTCGCGGTAGATCTCCTGACACTCGGGGCAGCCCCGCAGGTGCGCCAAGACGTGCTCGCGGCGCGGTTCCACGCCTTCGCGCATCTCGTCCCACAGACGTTCGACGTCGCAGCAGCGCATAAGGGTCTACTCCTCTTCCTCGGTGGACGACGGGCGGTCGTTCGGCACGATCCGCCCGACTTGGGGCCCGAGGATGCGGCGAAGGATGCGCACTGCCCGGTGGACGTGCGACTTCACCGTGCCGATGGGCTGGTTCAGGATCTCGGCGATCTCGGGGTGACTGCGGCCCTCGATGAACCGCAGCGTAGCGGCGGCGCGCAGGTGCATCGGAAGCTGGAGCAGCGCCTGCTCGACCAGGACCATGTCGGCGGCCCGGTCGACGATCTGCTCTGGCTGGTCCGGACCTTCTTGCGTCTCGTTGAGGAGTGCATCGGGATCGGCCAGCGCGTCGAGGGCGACGTTGGTCGGCCGCTTCGAGCGCAGGCGGTTGCGCGTGACGTTCAGCGTGATCGTGTAGAGCCACGGCTGCAGGCGCAGCTCCGCCCGCTGCTGCGGGTCCATCTTGGCGAGCGCTCGGTAGGCTCGCACGAAGGCATCCTGGACGATCTCCTCGGCGTCCTCGCGGTTTCCGGTCATCCGGAGGGCGAAGCCGTAGAGGCGGCGCTGGTAGTCGTCGACGATGGACTCGAACGTCTCGGGCCCGGGAACGGGGTGCGACACCGTCGCCGGCGCCGGTGCGGTCACGCGGTAGTGGTCTCCGAGGAACGGTGCTGCGAGCGCACTCATCAGGGTCCTCAACCGGACCGATCCGAGTGCCGGTTGCGCGGTTTCCGTATCGTTCCTGTGTTCCCTCGCGCGGAAGCCCCGCTCAGCGGCTACGTCGGCCGCGGGGTTGCGTGAGCGGTTTGCTGGCTGCTTGCCGAGCGGATCGTGCGCGCATAGACGATCGAGACGGGCGAACGGCGGGCCGCGTCGTCGAGGTTGCCGTCGATCGCCAAGGTCGCATCGAGTGCGACCAGGAGCGCGGTCGAATAGTCGTAGTAGGCCGTCCCGCGCATCGTGATCGCGCCGGCGAGCTGCATCGCCGGGCGCTCGGGCAGTGCGCCGTGGAGCGGCCCCTTGGCTTCGAACGCAATGCCCATCGCGCGCGCCCCGCCGACCAGTGCGTCGGGCAAGCGGCGCAGCGTTCCGCGCAGCGGCGCGCCCGTCATCGGCGACGGAAAATCGAACGGTACCGGGCGTCTGACGTGAGCGAGATCACGCATCGTCGGTGCGTCGAGCTGCACGGAGAACGGTTGGTTGAGAACGGTCAGATAGTCGGGATCCGCCGAGGGACCATCCCGCTGTTCGCCCGAGGGGAGTAACGTCGAGGTGAACGAAGCGCGCTGGCGTTGCTTTCCACCATCGCCGTCCTTGTCGTATTCGACGTGCGCAACGTATGTCGTTGTCGTACCGGTCTTGGAGATCGTGAGGCGCTCGACGCCGTGATAGACGGTTTGGCTTCGCACGTCGCCGTTGCCGAGCCGGAACGTATCGCTCCCATCCACCGTGTAGGCTTGGTCCGCGCTGGCCGCGGCAGCCGCCGCGACGGTGGTCAGGAGCGCGAACGTGCCGGCGGCGAGGGCGCGGCGGAAAGTCATCAAGGGCCTCGGACGGTTTCAGGTGGTTTTACGTTCCCGGTTTATGGTACTACGGAAACGTGCCGATACGGATGGTGAGTTGGTAATTCATCTCCTCGGCCGGTTCCTCGCGTTCGTGCTCGCCTTCGCCCTTCTTCTCGGCGCTGGTGTTCCCGTGCGCGCCGCCGACGGACTGACCCTCAGCCCGGCGCTGAACGCGAAGCTCGACCGGATCTATCTCACCGCGTACGACGAGACGATCCAGCGGCACGCCTTGGCGCAGCGCGACGGGACGACGTACGTCTCGACCGGCGACATCGAGGCCGAGTGGCTGCGCGACGCGAGCGCGACGGTGCGCCCGTACATCGAGCTGTCCCGCCACGACAGCGACGTGCAGAGCACGCTGCGCGGCGTCGTCGCGCGGCAGGGGAAGTACATCCTGCTGGACCCCTACGCGAACGCCTTCGACCGCAACTACCACGTCGTCGAGCGGAAGTTCGAAGTCGACTCCCTGCTCTACCCGATCTGGTTCGCGTACGATTACTGGAAACAAACGGGGGACCGCAGCATCTTCACGCCGACGGTGCGCCGCGCGTTCGACCGCGTCCTGGCGACGATGCGTGACGAGCAGCACCACGCCACGCGCTCGCACTACACGCACCCGCAGCTCGCGAACAACGGGCACGGCAGCCCGGTGCGCTACACCGGGATGGTCTGGACCGCGTTTCGTCCCTCGGACGATCCGGTGCGGTACCACTACAACATCCCGGTCAACATGTTCGCGACGGTCGTGATGAAGGACCTGAGCTCGATCGCGCGCGACGCCTGGCACGACCCGAAGATGGCGGCGAACGCGTGGGGGCTCTCGGTCGAGATCCAGCGCGGAATCGAGCAGTACGGTACACTCGAGCTGGCGCCGTTCGGCCGCATCTACGCGTACGAAGTCGACGGGCGCGGCCATGCGAACGTGATGGACGACGCCAACATTCCCTCGCTGCTCTCGATTCCGTACTTCGGGTACCTCCCGAAGAACAACTCGCTCTACCTGGCGACGCGCCGCTTCGTGCTCTCCGACCGCAACCCGTACTTCTTTCGCGGCAAGTACGCGCAGGGCGTCGGCAGCCCGCACACGCCGCACGGCTACGTGTGGCCGCTCGCGCTGTGCGTTCAGGCGCTGACCGCGACCGACGAGAAGGAGATCGATCAGGTCTTCGGCTGGATCGCCGTCTCCGACACGGGCGACCACCGCCTGCACGAGTCGTTCAACTCGAATTGGCCCGAAGCGTACACCCGCGAAGACTTCGCCTGGCCGAACGCGCTCTACGCCGAACTGGTCCTCACTCGCCGCGGCCAGGCGTTCGCCCAGCGCTGACCCCGGCACGCCGCGCAAAGTCGAGCGCGAACAGCGTCTGAATCGCGGCGAGCGGGCCAATGGTCAAAGCGTCGATCGGCGCGTACGACCAGAAGAACACGTACAGCGTCAGGTGCCCGCCGGCGAGTGAATCCTGCAGCAGCGCTGCGAGGATGTTGGGAGCGATCGTCACGACGGCGAGCATGCAGAGGCGGATCAGGTTTTCCGGGCGCAGCGCGAGCGTGAACGCGCGCATGAAGCCGAGCAGGACGGCGAGCGAGGTGCGATTGCGGTCGAGTGCGACGAGTGGCGGGGCAAGGCCGATCGCAGCCCACATGATCCACACGAGCGGTGCCGTGACGTAGATGACGGCACGCGGGACCGTGGTCGGGCCGAGCCCGCTGAAGTCATCGGTGAGCATCTGGACGGACAGCACGAGGATCGACACCGCGATCACCGGCAGCCAGCGTTCGACCGCGCCGCCGAGCAGTGCGCGCGGCGTGAGGTCGGTGCGGCCGAGCCGTGCGGCGACGCCGAGCGCGACCGCCGCGATGACAAACGCGTCGGCGAACGTGCTCGCAAAGATCATCGTGTAGGCTTTGAACTGACCCTGCGCCGTTTCGGGAGCCGCCGCGGGGACGAGGTACTCGACGAGCGACCACACGCCGAACACGCCGATGGCGAGTACGACGAACAGCGGCGCATACGCAGCCCAGCTGCGCAGCGCGAATCCGAAGAGACCGCTGACGGAGTGAGGGAGGCGTTCCTCTTCGCCGGCCGCGTTCACGCGGCGCGCAGCGCGCGCAGGAAGAAGCGCAGCGTCGCGAACCCCGAGCAGACCGCGACGTCGTCGGGATCGCTGTAGACGCGGCCGTCGATCTCGACGACGTACGTTCCGGAGAGCAGGCCGGCGAGCGTCGAGCGCACGACGCGTTCGCGCTTGTCCTGCGGCGCGCGTGGGCCGAGCGCCTCGATCACCGCGCTCGTCAGCAAGTCGCCGACGCGCAGCGGCGTCGCGAGCGCGAACGCGGTGGAGGCGGTGCGTGAGACCGCGGAGACGTCGATCGGGACGGCGACCCGGAGCATACCGACGACGCTCTTTCCCGCAACAGTGGGGGGCCTCCCGGTGATTTTGCGGAACTCGGCGACAATGTCCGACCCGCCTCGCCGTCGTCGCTCCACGCCGCCGCGGCGCTCCGAGCCGTCGAGCCTCCTGCCGACGATCGCGCTGGGGATCGG
>JAFAMK010000433.1 GCA_019233415.1 Vulcanimicrobiota bacterium | reverse complement strand
GCCGGCGTGCGCCCTGTCGGAGCCGTCGTCGTCCCGAAGGTCGGCGATGCGCGCGACTGCGCGCGCGTCAGCGACGCGCTCGGCGAGATTCCGCAGATTGTCATCATCGAGTCGGCACGCGGCCTGGCGCACTGTGAGACGATCGCCGAAGCCGCGCACGTCCTCGCGCTCGCCTTCGGCCCCTACGACCTGGCCGCCGAGCTCGGTGGAGACACCGACGCCGACGTGATGCTCCCGCACCGCGCGCGCATGCTCGTCGCCGCACGCGCCGCCGGCCGCTGGGCAATCGACGGCCCGTCGCGCGAATACGGGGACGCCGCGATCCCCGCGCGCGACGCGCACCACGCGCGCCGCCTCGGCTTCGACGGCAAGCTCCTGATCCACCCGAGCCAACTCGCGCCGGTCCGCGCCGCTTTTGCGCCGACCGCCGGCGAAGTCGCCTACGCGCGCCGCATCGTCGAAGCCGCCGCACGCTCCAACCCCGCCGTCCTCGACGGCACGATGATCGATCCGCCAATCGTCATCGCCGCCGAACGCACCCTCCGCCGCGCAAACGCATAGCGGCCGCCGGAAAACTTAAGAGCCCGGATTGCTCCGGGCTCAGATATCCCATTACGGGTGACGAAGCGAATTCTACCCGACCCTTCGTGCAGATGTCAAGAGCCCCAGAGCGTTGGCGACCGCATTGCGCACCGACTGCAGATCACGTCGATCGAGGACCGGCACGACGAGGCGTCTGCGATGGCGTAGGAAGCTCAGCCTAGCTAGAGCCACATGGGAAACAAGATCTCCCTTTGCCCAGCACGCGTCGATAGCAGCGTATTTCCCTGGAGGGATCGCGATGTGCCACGGCTGTGCGACCTGCGGTGGCAATTTACTCAGCGGAACGACGAGCGTCGTAACATCGGCGAGTACCATCCTGTGCCGTCTCGGCGAGACGACGACGACCGGACGCGCTTTGATGATCTCGGGCCTGACGTACCCGGTGTAATCGCAGAGGAAAACCATTCCCGGCTCGGGATAGATTGCAATCGCCACGCCACATCGTTGCCATACTGGAATTTCCGCACGATTTTCGCGATGTTGCCGGGCTCAGCTATAGCGGCGGATGGTTTTCCAGAGTGGTGCGATCGGACGACGGATTCCGCGGCAGACCATGATCGGCACGTTCTGCTCGTAGCTGATTCCGTATTGCGAGGTGAACGTCGCGGCGCGTTCGGCGTGCGCGAAGAGGTGATCGTCGGCGCCGCAGTCGCCGTGCACGTCGATCACGACGTCGCCGGTGCGGCCGTGCGGGCCCCACAGCCAGTACTCGTTGTGGCCGCTTGCGACCGGCGGGAGGTCGTGTCCGAAAAACTCGATCGCGCTCGCTTCGCCGTAGTTGCTCGTGACGATCAGCGCGCGTTCCCGGTCGGCCGGCGGAAGCGTCGCGACGACGCGTTCGACCGTCGCGGCGAGCTCGGGCCAGCCGTGCATGTCGGCCCAGTCGCCCGGGAGCACCGCGCTCTCGCGCCCGTGCTCCGTCGCAAGAACGCTGCGCCGCACGTGCATGACCGCGAAGAGCCGCGCCTCGTAGCCGAGGTACGCCGGTTCTGGGAGCACCGGCAGCGCCATCGGCGTGAAGGTCAGGCCCGCGAGCGCCGCGGCGACCGCGAGAACGGGCCGCACGAACCGCACCCGCACCGTCCAGGCTTCGAGCGCGACGCAGCCGGCGGCGATCGGGATCGGGTAGATCGCCGCGGGATAGTAGTGCTTGCCGTGCAGCACGATCATCTCGGCGATCAGCAGTACATACGCGAGCGCGAGGAAACGCGCCGCCGGCGTGCGGACGAGCTGGACCAGGCCGATGATCCAGACCGGTGCGAGGAGCGGGTCGGTGATCAGCACCTCCTGCGCGAGGTACGCGAGCGGTCCGACGACGACGTTCTTCCCGTTCTGCCCGTTGCGCAGCAGCTCGAGCATCGGCAGCCCTTCGTGCACCTGCCACAGCGCGTTGGGCAGTGCGAGCGCCGCACACAGCGCCGCGCCGGCCGCGAACCACGGCGACGCCACGACGCGCCGCTGCGGGACGAGCACAAGCCCGCCCAGCAGCGCGACGCCGAAGAGCACGACGCTGTACTTTGTCTCGAACGCGAGCCCGAGCGCGCCGCCGGCGAGAAGCCACAACCGAGGATCGCCGCCCTTCACGATGCGCAGCACGGCATACGCCGCCAGCGTCCACAGCAGCGGGTTCGCCTCGTCGGTCCCGACCTTGCCGCCGAAGCTCTCCAGCACCGGGGTCAGCCCGACGACGAGCGCGGTGAGGACGCGCGCGAACGCGCCGCCGCCGAGTTCCGCCGCCAGCAGGCACGCCACGAAGACGCTCGCGCCCGCGAGCAGCGCCGGGACCGCGCGCAGCAGCGGCAGCGAATGCCCGCCGAGCTGCGTCGCCGCGGCGAACAGCGGGACGAGCGGCGGCTGATCGACGTACCCCCACGCCGGATGGAAGCCGCAGACGATGAAGTACAGCTCGTCCCGGAAGAAACCGTAGTGCGGGTTCGCGGCGAGATGGGCTAGGAACACCGCCGCGGCGGCGATCCACGGAATCGCATGCGCGGCGCGCTCGCGCGAGATCAGCGTGAACATGGACGATGTGTAGCGCGGCCGGCCGCCGCCCGGCAACGGCGGCGGGGCGAGCGGGACGCAGCGCGGGACGAGCGGGTCAGCGCAGCAGGTCGGGACGCTTCGCCGCGTAGCGACGGCTCCACGCGATCTCGGTGCCGTCGCGCAGCACGAGCTTCTGGTCGCCGTGGAACCAGGGCCGAACCTCCGCGATCTGGTCGATGTTGACGACGTGCGAGCGGTGGACGCGCGCGAACTGTGCCGGATCCAGCCGGCCTTCGAGCGACTCCAGCGTCGCGCGCAGCGCGAAGGCGCCGTCGCGCGCGTGGACGACGACGTCGTTGCCGTCCGCTTCGAGCCGCACGACCTCGCGGACCGCGACGTAGAACGAACGGTCGCCGTCGGGGATCAGCAGGCGGCGCGCGTAGGCCGTCTCGCCGCGCAGCCGCGCGATCAGTTCGGCGATCTGCTCCGCGGTCTCGCCGGGCGCGCTCGCGAGCGCGTCGCGCGCGCGCGCCAGCGTGCGCTCGAAGCGTTCCCGGTCGAACGGCTTGAGCAGATAGTCCAGCGCGTCCAGCTCGAACGCGCGCACGGCGTGGTGGTCGAAGGCCGTGACGAAGACGATCCGCGGCGCGTCCGCGCGCTCGGCGAGCGCTTCGGCGACGCGGACGCCGTCCAGGTCCGGCATCTGGACGTCGAGGAAGACGAGGTCGGGCCGCTGTGCCGCGATCAGCGCGAGCGCTTCGGTCCCCGTGCGCGCCTCGCCGACCAGCTCGACGCCGTCCGACTCGCGCAGGAAGCGCGCGAGCTTGCGCCGGGCCGGGGCCTCGTCGTCGGCCAGGACGACGCGCACTAGTGCGAGGGGCCCCGCGCCGCCGCGAACGGAAAGCGCAGCGTGGCCCGCGCGCCGCCTTCAGGTGCGTCGGCGAGCGTGAACGACGCCGCGCCGTCGAACAGCCCGCGCAGCCGCGACTCGACGTTCGCGATTCCGAGGCCGCGCCGTGTGCTGCCGCGCAGCCCGACGCCGTCGTCAGCGACCGAGATGACGGTCGTCTCCCGCTCGCGTGCGACCTCGACGGTGATCGCGATCGTCTCGCGCTCGCCGGCCATCCCGTGCCGGATCGCGTTCTCGAGCAAAGGCTGGAGGACGAGGAACGGAACGACCGCGTCGCGGACGGCGGGGTCGACGCGCACCTCGAAGCGCAGCGCCTGTTCGAGCCGCGCGGTCATCACGTCGACGTACATCCGCTCGACGTCGAGCTCGTCGCCGAGCGGGACCTGCTGCGCGTCGCTCGCCAACACCGTGCGCAGAAACTCGCTCAGCCGCGCGAGCATCGTGTCGGCGCGCCGCACGTCCTCGTACATCACCGACGAGATCGCGTTGAGCGCGTTGAAGAGGAAGTGCGGGTTGAGCTGCAGCCGCAGGTTCTCCAGCGTCGCCTGCGCGAGCTGCGCGCGCAGCTCGGCGGCGGCGAGTTCGGCCTTGCGCGCGCGCTCCTCACGGCCGAAGAAGTACACCAGCGCGGCGACGACGGCGTAGTCGACGACGTCGTTCGACGCTTCCATCGGATAGCGCCACAGCATGTCGCCGTAGTCGTACGGCCCCAGACCGAACAACGGTGCGAGCACCGCGCGGCTGAGCGCCATCAGCGTCGTGTGGATCACCGTGTAGAGAACGGCCCCGGCAAGCTGCGCGAGGAGCGCGCGCGGCCAGCCCGCACGCGTCCACGGCACGCGCCGCGCGACGCCGAGCGCGATCGGCACGACGACGAGCGCGCTGAAAATACCCGTCGACTGCTCCAGCAGCCGCATCGGCAACGTCCCGCTCAGGTGCCGCGTCAGGTCGTCGAGGTAGCGGTACAGAAACGACGCCAGCCCGACCAGTGCGAAGACCGGGAGCAGCCGGACGACGAGCGGGAGACGGCGGTTCACCGAATCGTGTCGCGCGGGTCGTGGCCGTTCTTGTAGACCATGAACGTGCGTTCGTAGGCGATGACGGTTTCGTCGCGCTGGTTGACGGCGGTCGTGCGGGCGGTGACGATGCCGACGTCGGGGCGGGACGTGGATTCGCGCTTGGCGAGGATTTCGCTCGACGCGTAGATCGTGTCGCCGACGAAGACCGGGTGCGGGAGGCGAATGTCGTTCCAGCCGAGGTTCGCCATGACGTGTTCGCTCAGGTCCGAGACGGAAAGGCCGACGGCGAGCGAGAGCGTGAAGCACGAGTTGACGACGATCTTGCCATACGGCGTCGCGCGCGCCAGGTTCTCGTCGAAGTGGATCGGGTTCGTGTTGAGGGTCAGCATCGTGAAGAGCGTGTTGTCGGTTTCCGTCACGGTGCGCCCGAGGCGGTGGCGGTAGACGTCGCCGACCTCGAAGTCCTCGTAGTAGCGGCCGCGCCAGCCCTCTTTGATCACGTGCGGCGCGTTCGCAGCCCCCGCCGGCCGTCCTTCGACGGCTCGGAGGCGGGTCGTCGGATCAGATGCCCGGGACGCGCGGTCCCCAGCCGGCGAACGGCTTGGTGTCGGCGCCGATGGGTCGCGCCAGCGTGCGCACGGGGCGCATCGGGTCGGGTCGCTGTGTCGTCGTCTTCATGCCCGTAACTACGGCCGGCGAACGCCGGTGTTTCGGGACCTCAGCTTTGCGGCCGGCCGCGCCGATACGAAAATCGTCGGGTCGCAACCGAGGAGTCCGCGGTCGGTTCTCTGAATGTGACGCCCCGATAACCCGGCTCTTTGACGGCACGCGAGTGCCTCGAACCGGCCTCTCGCCCCGTCGAGGAGCGACGGAGCGCTTCTCTCCACTTAAGGCGTAAGTTGGAACTTCACGACGCGGCGCCGGCCGTTCTGACACGGCCGCGACGTCGCCCGGCGCACGACAACGCCCGCACGAACAAACCGCGGGCGCCGCACCTTCGTCCGTATCAGGTCGAAGCGCAGCAGGCGATTCTCGAGCACCGCGCGCGCGGCGTGCGCAGCCAGCTCGTCTCGCTCGCGACGGGCCTCGGCAAATCGGTCGTCATCGCGACGCTGCCGAAACTGCTCTCGCTGCGGCCCGGCGACGTCACCGTCGTCGTCGCCCACCGCGACGAGCTGATCGAGCAGCTCGTCGACAAGTTCCGGGTCGAGAACCCCGAGGCGCTGATCGGAGTCGAGAAGGCCGAGCGCCGCGCCTCCGACGAGTGCAGCATCGTCGTCGCCACCGTGCAGACCCTCGCCGACAAACGGCTCGAGGAATTCGTCAAGCGCTTCCACCGGCGCATCTCGCTGTTCGTCATCGACGAGGCCCACCACGCGGCGGCACCCTCGTACCGCGCGATCGTCGACGCGGTCCTAGCCCAGCGCCCCGAGGCGATGATCCTCGGCTTCACCGCGACGCCGAACCGCGGCGACGGCGTCCGGCTCGTCGACGTCTTCGAGAAGATCGTCTACACGATGGACGCGCGCAAGGCGATCGATGCGGGCTATCTGGTCCCGGTCAAGTCGTACGCGGTCGCGACCGGAACGAACCTCGACGAGGTCGCCTCGCGCGGCGGCGACTTCGTGATCGGCCAGCTCGCCGCCGCGGTCAACACGGTCGACCGCAACAAGCGGATCGTGATGGCCTACAAGCAGAACACGCCGGGGCTGAAGGCGCTCGTCTTCACCGCCTCGGTCGAGCACGCGCGCGACGTCGCCGAGGAGTTCGTCGAGTACGGCGTCAACGCCGAGTGGGCGTCGGGCGAGACCCCGCGCGACGAGCGCGAGCGGATCGTGCGCGAGTTCCGCGGCGACGGGATCGACGTGCTCGTGAACTGCGGGCTCTACCTCGAAGGGTTCGACGTTCCGTCGGTCCAGGTGATCCTCAACGCGCGCCCGACCAAGTCGACGACGCTCTACACGCAGATCACCGGCCGCGCGCTGCGCCCCGTCGACGACATCGCGCATGCGCTCTCGCAGACCGAACGCGCGCTCGAGCGGCGCGAGCTGATCGAGAAATCGCCCAAGCCCGCCGCGATCGTGATCGACCTCGTCGACCAGGCGCAGCGCCACCAGCTCGTCACCGTCCCGTCGCTCTACGGCCTCCCGCCGCACATCGACGCGCAGGGCCGGATGACCGCCCAAGTCGCCGACAAGTTCGAAGAGCTGCTGCGGCGCGATCCCAAGC
>JAFAMK010000313.1 GCA_019233415.1 Vulcanimicrobiota bacterium | reverse complement strand
CAGCTGCGCGCCCGAGAGCAGCGCGATGATGATCTGCGCGATCCCCACGAACATCGGGACCAGACCGCCGAGCAGCCACGGGCCGCCGTGACCGCCGCCGATGAACGAGAGCCCGAGCAGGATCGCAAAGCCGATCAGCGTCAGCCGGATTCCCTTGAACAGCGCCTGCTGCGGGTCGTCCTCCGGCGCGCTCCAGGCCTGGGTCGGCTGCGTCGCCGGACCGGTCGTCCAGGGTGTGGCCTGTGGGCCGGCACCTGGCGGCGGCCACGGCGAGCCGGCCTTGCGCCAGGCGCGGTACGCGCGCCGGTCGGAGAACTCCGGCGGCGGGATCATCCCGCGCCGCAGCATCTCCATCCGCTCCTGGTGGCGCAGCACCCGGGAGACGACGAACGCCAACACCGGGGCGCCGAACAAGAAGAAGATACCGGCCAGGGGGATGAGGACTTCAGGGCCCGACATGATTAGACGCTCGCTCCTTGGGAGAGATTGACCTGCCCGCTATCGGTCGAGACTTCGAAGTGACCTTCGCCGTCGCCGAGCTGTACGGTCGCGCTATGCTTTTCGCTCTGCTCGCTGGCTAGACCAGAAACCCGGACGCTGCCGCTGGCGGTATGGGCGGAGACCGTGGCGTCGCTGTTCGGGGCAAACGAGACGTTGACGTGGCCGTCGCGCGTAGTCAGCGCGCCGTTGATCGCCCGCAGGTCGACCGCCGAGATGCGGCCGCTGTCGGTGGTCGCGTCGAGCCGGTCGGCCCCGACCCGGCTGAAGAGCAACCGACCGTCGTGCGTGTTCGCGGCGAGGACGCCGGCTTGCACGTCGTCCAGGACGATCCGCCCTTCGGAACGGACGCTCAGATCGAGGTCACCGCGATGATTCTTGACGGTCAGCGGCCCCGTGACGATGTGAGCGACCAGCTTCGACCGTAGCCCGCTCACCTCGAGCGGCTCCGCGCCCGTCACCTCGACCTGGGCGGTCGGCGGGACGATGATACGTACGGTCTGGTCGAAGTCGCCGATCACGACGACGTCTCCGGCGCCGGCGGGGGTCGTGACCCGCACGCCGTCCGCCGTCCGCTCGAACGAGACCGGCTCTTCCCGTCCGTTGAGGACGAGACCGTCCTTGTGGACCGTCTCGACCACCCGGACCGCCGGGACGTTCGCCGTCTCCACGGTCGCGTGCAGGTCGTGGACGTCGATGAGGACGTGCGGCGAGGGGCCGGTCGCCAGGGTGCGGTCGAGCGGCGTCCGCGTGGACTCCTCGACGTTCGGCATCTGAAACGAGCTCGTGGCGAACATCGACGGGAGCGGTACGCTGCCCGTGACGGCCGACGCGGCCATTCCGACGATGCCGAGCTCGACGACGACCAAGGCGCCGATGAGGGTCGTGCGGGAAATCATGCCCCATGTACGACCCGCCGGCCGAGGTGTTTCGCCGAAACCAGGCTCGTCCTCGCACGTACATGCGGGCATCATGGGGCTCGCCCTCGCGGTGGAACTCCCGCCCGTAGAAGCGCCGGTCGTCGACGACCAGGCGTTGATCATCGCTACCCTGGCGGGCCAGACCGACGCATTCGGCGAGCTGGTGCGGCGCTACGAGCGCGCGGTCTACAACCTCGCGCTGCGGACGCTCCACGACCGGACCGAGGCCGAGGACGCGGCCCAGGAAGCGTTCCTGAAAGCCTACCGGGCGCTGAACACCTTCCGGCCCGGGGCGAAGTTCTCGACCTGGATCTTCACGATCTGCTACCGGGGCTGCTGCGACCGTCTCGCCAAGCGCAAGCGGCTCTCCGGCGACGAGCTTCCCGACCGGGCCGACCCCTCGGCCGGGCCCGAGTTGCTCGCCGAACGGAACGACGAGGCCCGTCGCCTGCGGGCGGCGATCGACGCCCTGCCGGAGAAGTACCGGACGGTCGTCACCCTCTACCATCTGCAAGGGAAGCAGTACGAAGAGATTGCATCCGTGTTAAACCTTCCGCTCGGAACAGTGAAAACGCACCTGTTTCGTGCAAAGGAACAGCTCCGGAAGGCCCTGAGCGTATGAACAACGATCACGACGACTTCGACGACCTCGACCGCATGCTCGCGGTGCTCCCGCTGGAGGAGCCGCCGGCCGGGCTGCACGCGCGCATCATGGCGGCGACGACCTTCCGCCCCGAGCCGGCGTTCCGCGGCTGGGAAGTGTGGCTGGTCGGCGTGCTCTTCGCCGTCGCGGCGTGGCTGACGTGGATCGTGGCGAGCGCGCCGCACGCCAGCGAGCGCATCGTGGACGCGCTGCTGCGCGCGATCGACCACGCGGGCCTCGACTCGGAGTACACGCTGCTGTGGCTCGCGATCGGCGTGTCCGCAGCCTGGTGGATCTCGCAGCTGTCCGTGCCGGCCAGCTTGCGCGAGCGTCTGCGGACCCGGTGAGCGCGTCGTCCAACGGCGCGGTGCCGGACGAGCACCGCAAGTACAAAGTCTTGTTGGTCGAGGACGACGCGCAGATCACGCGCGTCCTCAAGCTCGAACTGGAACACGAAGGCTACGAGGTCGAGACCGCTGCCGACGGTTTGTCGGGGCTCGAAAAGGCGCTGAAAGAACCGGACTTGGTCGTCCTCGACCTGATGCTGCCGAAACTCGACGGGCTCGAGGTCGCCTCGCGCGTGCGCGCCAAGTCGCGCGTCCCGATCATCATGCTGACCGCGAAGGACCGCATCCCGGACCGCGTCGCGGGGCTCGACCGCGGCGCCGACGACTACGTCGTCAAGCCGTTCTCGATCGAAGAGCTGCTGGCGCGGATTCGCGCACGGCTGCGCGACCGCGACCCGCACGAGAACGTGCTGACGGTCAAGGACCTGGTCATGGACCGCGACCGGCACGAGGTCACGCGCGCCGGCCAGCAGATTCATCTCACGGCGAAAGAGTACTCGCTGCTCGAATATCTGCTGCTGCACCGCAACAAGGTCCACTCGCGCGACGAGCTGTTCAACGGCGTGTGGGGGAGCGACTTCCTGGGCGATTCGAATCTGATCGACGTCTACATTCGCTACCTGCGCGGCAAGATCGACGACCCGTTCACGGACAAGCTGATTCAGACCGTGCGCGGCGTCGGCTACGCCCTCAAAGAATAACCTGAGTTCTCTCCGCACGCGCATCGCGGCGCTCTACGCCGCACTGATCGTTCTGGTGATCGCGCTCGGTGCGGTCACGATCGACTTCGCGTTTCGCTCGCTGCTCGTCGACCAGGCACGGCTGAGCTTGGCCGAAACGGCCGATCAGATCGAACACGACGCGCAGGAGGCCTCGACGTTCGGGTTCAGCGGCGCCGGGCCGCTCACGCTCGTCCTCTCGAACCGCGCGACGCTCGACCACTGGGCTTCGGCGAATGAGTACATCCAGATCGACACCGTGCGCGGCCAGATCCTCGGCAAGAGCACGAATCTGGGCGGGCTCGCGTTCACGCCGTGGTTTCCGCACGGCAGCGACCACGACTGGGAGCAGATGCACGTCGGCGGCGGACGGCCGGGGACGATGCTCGTCCTCAACCGCGTGCTCGTCGACGACGCCGCGCGGCCGATCGCGATCATCCACGTCGCGGAGCGGCTCGACATCGTCGACCGGCTCATCGGGCGCGCGCGCACGATCCTGCTCGGCGTGACGGTCGCGGCGATGATCGTCATCGTGCTCGCGTCGTACTTCGTCGCGGCGTCGGCGACCGACCCGATTCAGCGGCTCACCGCCGCGGTCGCCGAGATCGGCTCCGAGCGGCTCGACCGGCGGCTGCGCTGGAAGCGCCGCGACGAGGTGGGCCGGCTCGCGGCCGCGTTCGACGCGATGCTCGACCGGCTGCAGTCGGCGTTCGCGCGCGAACGGCAATTCATCAGCGACGCCTCGCACGAGCTGCGCACGCCGCTGACCGTGATCAACTCGAACGCGCAGATGCTGCTGCGCTGGGGCGACCGCGAGCCCGACGTGCTGCGGCACTCACTCGAAGCGATCGCGGAGTAGAGCGGCCGGCTCGCCGGGATGGTCTCCGGGATGCTCACCCTCGCCAAGGCCGAGGCCGGCGACGCGATCCCGAAGGAGCCGCTCGTCTTGGAGCGGCTCGTCGACGAGGTCGTCGCCCACCTGCACGAGCGCGTCGCGGCGAAGGGGCTCGCCCTCGAAGCGCACCACCCGCCCGGCGCGAGCACGGTCGTCATCGCGGACTCGGGGCTCTTGCACCAGCTCGTCGGGAACCTGGTCGACAACGCGATCAAGTTCACCGAGACCGGCCGGGTCGACGTCACGGTCCGCCATGACGGCGAGCGAGCCGTCGTCGAGGTCGCCGACACGGGGCCCGGGATCGACGAAGAAGCCGCGGACCGGCTGTTCGACCGCTTCTTCCGCGGCGACCCGGCCCACGCGCGGGCCATCGAGGGGACCGGGCTCGGGCTCGCGATCGTGCGCTCGATCGCGCGGGTCCATGGCGGCTCGGTCTCCGCTCAGCCCCGGCCCGAAGGCGGGTCGGTGTTCGCGACCGTCCTGCCGGCCGAACCGGAATCCCTCATCGCCGGCTCATGACGGGCGTCACACGCCCGGCGTACGATGGCGCCGTGGAGGTCCTCCGATCCCGTGCTCCGTGGTGGATCGCCACGGGGCTGGGGCTGCTGCTGTCGTGGCTGGCATCCGCCGCGCCGGCGCTGGCGGGGACGGCCGCCCTCGACGTCGGCGACCAGGCGGTCGTCAACGTCATCGTCCGCGGCCGCGGCAACGCCGTCACCGTCCGCGTCTGGGACCGCAAGACGGTCCAGATCGACGCGGCCGACGACACGCCGCCGGCGGTCGACCGGCGCAGCATCGTGTTCGGCGGCCCGAACACCCCGCTCGTCCAGCAGATCCCGCCGGCGCTCTATCAGGTCCGCGACCCGCACGACCCGCCGGGCGCGCCGCCGTCGATCAGCGGGGCGCTTCCGCCCGAGGGGTTTCCGTACGCCGACTTCCGGCCGGGTCCGCACGACGTGATCCACGTCGACGCGCCGGAGAACTCGCACCTGGTCATCATGGTCCCGGCGTCGACCGGGATTCTCTCGCTGCGCGTCGGGATGGGGCAGACGACCGTCGACGGCTTTCACGGCGCGAACCTGTTCATGATCCAAGGTGCCGGGCGCGTGGAGCTGACCGGAACGGCGACGACCGCGTTCGTGCAGATGAACTACGGGACGCTGTACGCGGCCGACGACACGTTCGACCGCATTCGCGTGCGCGGCGTCGCGGCGCACGACGTGTTCGAGCACTGCCGCACGAAGCAAATCGAGGCGACGAGCATCACCGGTTCGATCGTCTTCGACGGCGGCAGCTTCGACCCGGGGCTTGCACGGTTCGAGTCGCAGACCGGCAACATCGCCCTCGGCGTGACGGCGCCGGCGCAGCTCACCGGCCGCTCGGAACAAGGCCACGTCTACACGCTGTTCGACCGGAAGGGGATCACGATCGACCAGCGTGCCGATGGCGACGCGACCGCGTCGGTCGGCAACGGCGGCCCGCTCGTCAACGCGATCAGCGGCAAGGGCAACGTCTACTTCTACGACGGCACGCTGATGAGCCGGCGCGGCGTCGCGCCCGAGTGGCGCCCCGTCCACCAGCTCTTCACCAACCGCCGCCGCACCCCAGCCTCGACCTCGGTCGCACCGCCGCGCCCGGAAGACCATCCGATCAAGCATCTGAGCGAGTTCCGCCGCACGCGGCTGCGCATCTAACTACAGCAAGAACTTCCGCAGCAGCGCGACGTCCAGCTTGAACGTGTGTTGCGGGATGACGGCTTCGACGGCGTAGCCGCAGGCGGTGAAGAACTGCTGCGCGGGGTGGTCGTGGAAGACTTGGACCGTCATCTTGTGGCAGTTGTAGTAGTTCGCGACTTCCTCGGCGCGGGCGACGAGAAGGCGACCCAATCCGCGGCGGCGCTGTGCGGGAAGGACGTAGAGCGCGTCGACGTGGGCGAGCGAGGCGGCGATGCGCAAGCGCAACGCGCCGAGCACGGCATCGGCCTCGCGGATGACGACGTCGTGGACTTGCTCGTGCCAGACGACGCGGAAGTTCCACAGGTCGCTGCGCCAGTCGCGGTCGTGGGTTTTCCAGAACGGATCGGTTTCGCCCGGGCGCGCGAGTTCGACGTCAAGCGACATCGTAGACCCAGCCGTCGTACGCTGCGAACGTCTTGACGCCGGTCGCGTCTTCGAGGTCGTAGGCGAGGCGCTTGGGGTCGCGCTCGAGCATGCGCGTGCCGAAGTGCGACATGATCGCCGCACCGGGACGGATCGCTTCGATCAGCGTGCGCGCGTCGTCGTAGGTGAGGTGGTCGACGTCCATCGCGTCGCGGAAGCGCAGGACGTTCATCACCAGCACGTCGGGCGCGTGCGCGGCATAGTCGGCGGCGATCGCGTCGAAGTAGCGCGTGCACGGCAGGTACGAGACCGTCGCGCCGGCGGTGCGGAAGTGCAAGCCGTACGCTTCGACCGGATGCTGCAGCCGCAGCGAGGCGCGCACTTCGACGGTGCCGACCGCGAACGGTCCGCCGTGCGCTTCGACGATCCACTCGCGCGGAACGAAGCGCCGCGCGTACGGCAGCACGACCGGTTCCTGCGCGGCGTCGAGCGCGTCGAGCGGTGCGCACAGCGCGCCGCGCGGTCGCCAGCCGCCTTGGCACATCGCCTCGATCATCGCGTTGACGTCGCCGGCGTGGTCGAGGTGTTTGTGCGAGAGGACGATCGCGTCGAGCGTCGCGGGATCGCACGGCGGAAGCTGCGCGAGCGCGCGCACGAGCGCGCCAGGACCGGGGTCGACGTGAATGTTCGTGCCGTCCGCTTGCAGCCAGAACCCGCCCGACGCGCGGATCTGCTTCGCGACGACCCAGCGCGCGCCGCCGGTACCGAGAAAACGCAGCGAGACCACGCGCTCGCGTTCAGCCGAGAACGACGATCTCCTCGCGCGTTCGATCCGCGCCGCGCGCGGCGGCGTATCAAAGACATCACCGCCAAGGAGAGCCCCACGTGAAGTACTCGATCCCCGCCCTCGCCGCGATCGCGGCACTCATCGCGACGCCCGCGGCGTTCGCGTCGGCAGCGGAAACCGACACCGCGCCGGTTCCGGCCGCGACGACGGACACGACCGCGCTCGCAACGCCGGGCACGCACTACACGCTGGTCGACGCGAACGGCGCCGTCGTCGGCGAGCTCGTCAGCGAGAGCGCGTCGCGCCTGAAGCTGCGCATCATCGGCATCACCAACGCGCCGCGCCGCACGATCCCGACGGCGTCCACCACGACGACCGACCGCACGTTCCACCCCGACTTCAGCAACGCGCTCACACCCGGCCAGATGTCCGCAGCCTGGCAGGCCGAAGTGGATCGCCTGAACCCGCAGCCGATCGCCGGCGGCGGCTAGTCTCTCTCCGAGAGCCCCTGTTGCGTCGAGCCGCGCTCGGCTCGGCTGCAACCCGTAACCTGGCGGCAGGAGATCGGTCGCGTCGCGCCTATTAGGTGAGCCTAACTACTATGTTAGGAACACCTAGTCGCATCGCGCTGGCCATTGCCGGGCTGGCCGTGGTCGCGCCCGCACCGGCGCTGGCGATCCCCTACTTTGCGCACGAGTACGCGCTGGCGTGCCAGAAGTGCCATACCGTCATCCCACGGCTGAACGACTTCGGGCAGGCGTTCATGGACCACGGGTACTCGATGCCCGGAGCGGCACCGCAGCGCGTCTTCCCGTTCGCGACCAAGATCAACCTCGCGTACTCGAGCGAACCCGACCCGACCGGCTTGCCGAAAGGGATCGTCGACGAAGTCGAGGTGTTTCTGGCCGGCCAGGCGTCACCGCGCACGAACTATTTCGTCGAGCAGTACGTCGTCGACGGCGGGCGGCCCGGCGCGACGCGCGACGCGTGGCTCGCGCAACGCTTCACCCCCGACGACGCGAAGGTCCCTTTGTACTTGCAGGCCGGGTCGTTCACGCTGCCGCTGCCGGTCGATCCGGAGACGTTCCGTGAGACGAGCCAGCACTACGCCGTGTTCGATCAGGCCGTCGGCAACAACCCGTTCAACTTCTTCGACCCGAAGACCGGACTGATGCTGCGCGCCGGCGCTACCGATCACGGCGTGAGCGGTCGGCTCGCGGCGCTGCAAGGTCACGACAAGCAGAGCGGTTTGCCGACGGTCGGGACCGACGTCATGGCATACGCGCAGAACGTGCTCGGGCCGGTGACTCTCTCGGCGTACCGCTATGCCGGAGACCGGCCCGACGGCGCGTTCACCGACCGGTTCTGGCGCGGCGGGTACGGGCTCACGTACGCGACCGGGCGCTGGACGAGCGAGACCGTGCTGCAGACCGGGCACGACACGAGCTTCGACGGCGCGGGAACGCCGGCGGCGTCGAGCGGCGGCTTCACGCAGCTGCGCTTCGAGTTCAACCGGCGGCTGTTCGGGCTCGTACGCTACGACGGGACGAACGATCCGAAGAACGGGCTCGCGCGCAGCTTCGTCGGCGAAGTCGGCTTCCGCGTCTCGCGCAACGCGCGCTTCACCGTCGAAGACGTCGTGCAGCACGTTCCGCAGACGAAGCACACGATGAACGCGCAGTACACGGTGGCTTACTGATGCGCCGGCTCATCGGTACGTTCGCGCTCGCGGCGATGACTGTAGCCGTGACGGTGCGTGTCGCGAGTGCCGACGACGCGCTCGTTCATCCGCTCGACCTCGCGAAGTCGCACGCGAGCTTCACCGTGTCGCACGTGTACGTCACGCGCGTCACCGGCCACGTCCCGATCGCCGCGGGGAGCGTCGAGCTGACGCCCGGATCGACGTTGCCGAAAACGGTCACCGCGACGCTCGACGCGCGGCACGTCGACACCGGGAACGGCGACCGTGACGACGATCTTCAGGGGCCGGACTGGCTCGACACCAAGAAGTTTCCAACGTGGAGCTTCGTGAGCTCCGGCGTCAAGCCCGGCGCGAACGACGGCTTCGAACTCGACGGCACGCTGACCGTGCACGGCGTGCCGCAGCCGGTCGCGCTGACCGTCACCGTGACGCGCGGCCTACCACATCCTGCCTATCACGCGGTCGGCCATCTCGACCGCCACGCGTTCGGAATGCGAACGACGCCCCAGGACGGATTGATCGGCAGTGACGTCACGCTGACGCTCGACGTCGAGTTGCGCTAGCGCCGTCCTTCGACAGGCTCAGGATGACGGGGGGGCTCAGCATGACGGGGGAGGCTCAGGATGACGGGGCGAGGGTTGCGGCCAGTGCGGCGAGCTTCTCGCCGATGGCCTTTAGCCGGGTCTCGACGCGTTGCGCGCCGTGGCGTGCGGCGAGGTAGATCGGATCGTTCCAGGCGACGCGCGTCGTTCCGGCGTCGTCCTGCCACACGAGGAACCGCAGCGGCAGGTCGATCGCGAGCGTCGGCGCGGCCTGCATGAGCGGCGTGCCGGCAGCTGCGTTGCCGAAGATCAGCACCTGCGTCGGCGGCATCGACAGACCCACCTCGGCGGCGCCGGCGGCATGGTCGATCCGCGCGAACACCGTGTTCCCGGCGGCGCGCACCGCGTCGGTGAGGCGGTCGACGGTCTCGGCGACCGGGTAGCGGCTCGTCGCCGTCAGCAGCCCGATCGCGCCCGCATCGGTCTTTTCCATCGGCGCGTCTTCGACGGTGTCACGGGGCACCGCCTAGCGCCGCCACTAGTGCACGCGCTTCAGCAGCGTGCGCACCGCGGCGTCGAGCTGCGGGTCGTCGCCGCGGTCGGCGGCGCCGGGTGGGTTCGCGACGCGCACGTCGACCGGGCGCGGGTGCAGCTCCATGTCGACGCCGTCGTGGGCGATGACGCGGGTCGAGGGGACGCGCACGGTCGAGCCGTCGGCGAGCAATGCGGCGCTGGTGAAGATGATCCAGCCTGCCGTCGGTTCGCCGACGACCGGGCCGACGCGGAGCGTGCGATATGCCTCGGTGAAGTTCTCCGCGTCGGAGAGGCTGTGCTCGTTCGTGACCAGCACCGTCGGACGCTCCAGCGAACGCTCGCCGAGCGAGGTCCGCTCCGCCGCGTCGGTGCCGAAGCGCGACTTGAACGTGATGTAGGCGCGCCGGGTGAGGACGTCGATCGCGTACGGATCGACGAAGCCGCCGACGTTGTTGCGGACGTCGACGATCACGCCGGCCTTCGCACGGTTCTGCGCGTCGAGGTCGGTGTAGAACTTCGTCAGCGCGTCCTGGCCCATCGAGTAGATGTGGACGTACCCGAGCCGGCCGCCGCTGATGCGCTCGACGTACGCGCGGCGTCCGGCGACCCATGCGCCGTAGCGCAGATCGGCTTCGGCCGAGCGGTCGACGGGGAGGACCGCGACGGTACGCGCGGCGCCGGCGTCGCCGTGCGGCGCGATGCGCAGCTCGGTGCGCTTGCCGGCGTGGCTCGCGAGCAGCGCGTCGACGTCGGTCGTGCGTTCGATCGTCACGCCGTCCACGGCGAGCAGCTCGTCGCCGGCCGCGATGTGCCCTGCAACCGCCGCCGGTCCGAGCGGGACGATCGACGCGATGCGCAGCTTCCCGGTGCGCTCGTAGGTCTCGGCGTCCCAGTCGACGCCGAGACGGCCGGTGACGATCGGGGGATTGCCGCCGGCCGACGGAACGCCGAAGCCCGTGTGCGAGGAGTTGATCTCGCCGATCATCAGCGAGACGACGCGGACGAACTCTTGCGGCGTGCGCGCGCCGAGCGCGTACGGTTCGTACTCGCGGCGCATCGCGGGCCAGTTCGCGCCGTGATAGCTCGGATCGGCGTACCAGCGGTCGAGAACGGACCACGCCTGTTCGAAAACGAGCCGTTTGTCGTGCGCGAAGTCGACGTCGACCTCGCCGGAGAGCCCGAGGCCGTGCGCCTTTCCGTTCAGGTCGGTGGCGTACGCGCGTCCCGAATCGAGGTAGTAGACGCTGCGCCCGTCGGGGGCCACCGTCACGGAGGACTTGCCGCCCGCGGTGGTGGTGATCTGCCGCGCGACCGCGTCGTCGGTCGACGTGTCGTCGACCGAGTAGGTGTAGAGGTTCTCTTGGCCTGCGGCGCTCGCGACGAGCACGAGCGTCTTGCCGTCGGGCGTGATCGTGACGCGGTTGACGTCGAGTCCGGTCGGCAGGAACGTGAGCCGCTCGCGAATGCCGTCGAAGTCGATCGTCGTGCGGCGCAAACGTCCGGCGTTCGGCGACGCGCTCGGCGACGGCCGTGGCGCGGCGCTCGCCGCGGGCGTCGGCACGGTGCGTGACGGCAGCTCAGGCCGTGGTTCGTCCGGCTGGAACAGCTTGCGGAACGAATCCTCGCGGAACTGCGGCGTGCGCGAGACGAGGTCGACCTGCGCGACCTGACCCGCTTCGGTGCGCTGCGAGGTGTCGAAGAACAGGCGCGTTCCGTCGGGCGACCACGTGACCGATCCGACGCCGGTGTTCGGCAAGAACGTGACGGCGCGGGGCGCGCCGCCGGCGGTCGGGACGACGTAGACGTTCGAGAGGCCCTCGCGGTCGTTGTCGACGTACGCGAGCCAGTCGCCGGCCGGCGAGAACGCGACGGCGGTCGGATCGCCGAACGGCCGGCGGTCGAGGATCCCGCGCGCGACCACGCGGTCGGCGTGCGATGCGACGTCGAGCAGGTGCAGCTCCGTGCCGTCACGCTCGAACGCGAGCTGCTTGCCGTCGGGCGACCAGTGCGGGTAGTCGTCGTGGTGGCCGGCCGGCGTGATGACGCGCTCGGGACCGTCGGGGAAGTCGTAGGTCGCGATCGCCTGTTCGAGGCCGCGGTCGACGACGTAGGTAATCCGTTTGCTTCCGGCCGCCCACACCGGCAGGTCGTACGCCGCCTCGTCGTTCGGCGTGACCAGTTGCGACTCGCCGCCGTCCTGCGCGCTCGCGGCGAAGATGCGCCCGCGCCCGACGAACGCGACCTTCTTGCCGTCGGGCGAGAGGCCGAGCGCCGAGAAGCGGTTCGAAAGCGTGAGGTGGCGTGTTCCGAGCACGGCCGGCAAGCCGCGCGGCGTGATCGGCAATTCGCGCACGGCGCCGCTCGCGACGTCGTAGGTCCAGATGCGCATCGCGCGCTCGAACGCGATCAGCGAGCCGTCGCGCGCGATCGTCGGCCACAGCACGCGGCCGTCGTGCAGCGTCGTGAGCTGGCGCAGCTTGCCGTCCGACGTGCGCGACCAGAGTTCGTCGCTGCCGCTGCGGTCGGAGACGAAGTACAGCGTCTTCCCGTCGGGCGACCACATCGGCCAGTGATCCTTCGCGTCGCCGTTCGTGATCGTCTCGTAGCGCTTCGCCGCCGGCTGCGTGACGGTGATCTCGCTCTGGTCCATGTGGCTGTGGCCGCGGCGCCACCACTGCGTGTAGCCGTTGCGCACGAACGCGAGCGACGCGCCGTCGGGCGACGGCGCGGGTTCGCTCTCTGCGACGTAGTCCTCGTGCAGCACCCGCACCGGCGTTCCGCCTTCTGCCGGGACGCGGTAGACGTCGTTGAAGTACGCGATGTTGTGCGAGGCCGACGCGAAGTAGAGATACTTGCCGTCGGACGACCACGCGCTCAGGTCACCGATTTGGTCGTCGTGCGTGACCTGGCGCAGCGCGCCGCCGTCCAGCGTGAGCACGTAGATGCCGCGCGACCCGGGCTGCGCCGCGACGAACGCGAGCTGCTTTCCGTCGGGCGAGAACAGCGGCCGGTGCGCGGTTCCGCCGGCAGCGGCGAGGAGCCGTGCCGTCCCGCCCGCCGACGGGACGCTCCACACGTCGCCGCCCGAGATGAACGCGATCTCGCCGTGATCGGGCGAGACCGACGGTTCACCGAACGACGGGAGCGACGCCGGTGTGTCGGCGGCGCTCGTCGAGCCGGGGAGACTCGCGGCGAGGCACGCGAGGAGCGACGCAGCAGTGAGGACGCGGCGGACGATCATGCCGCGCGGTTCGCAACCGGACGGCCGCTACCTCCTAATTCATTCGGAAGTGTTCAGGCCAGCAGCGGCAACGTCGAGAAGTTCCCGCCGACGACTTGCGCCGACGGGCGCGCGAGCCAGCGTTCGAGTACCGTCGCGTAGACGCTGCGGAAGTCGGTCGAGAAGGTGAGGTTGCCGGCATTGAGCGCGCCGAGGTCGGGATGCGTGCCGTAGAGCCCGCCCTTCACGCCGCCGCCGATCAGGAAGACCGGCGCCGCTTCGCCGTGGTCGGTCCCGCGGCTCGCGTTCTCCGCGACGCGCCGGCCGAACTCACTGAACGTCATCGTCAGGACGCGCTTGTCGTTGCCGTGCGCGGCGAGGTCCGCGTAGAACGCGCTGATCGCGTTCGCGAAGTCGGCCAGAAGCCGTTCCTGCGTCTGCTTCTGCGTCACGTGCGTGTCGAACGAGCCGTGCTGCACGTACAGCACGCGCGTGCCGAGCTTCGAGCCGACGATCTGCGCCGCGAGCGCGAGGCTGCGGCCGAGCGGCGTCGCCGGATACGTCGCCTGCGCCTGGTAGCCTGCGACGAGCTTCGGCAGTTCCTCCGCGCCGCGCTGCGCGTGGTCCTCGATCTCGGCGACCTGCGCGAGGAACGGCGAGCGGAACGGGACCGTCGTGTCGCGGACGAACTCGTGGAACGCCTCGCGGTTCCCCGCCGTCTTGTCGCTGCGCAGGCCGTACCCGCGCAGCGCGTCGATCGCCGGAACGTCGACCGTCTTCGCGATCAGCAGTTCGGGGAGGATGTTGTTGATCGCGACCGCGTTGAAGAGGTTGTCTTTCGGAAGCTGCGCGTCGTCGAGGTAGCGGCCGAGCCAGCCGGTGGACTCGTAGCCCTTCGGCTGCGCCGTCTGCCAGATCTCGGTCGAGCGGAAGTGCGAGTGGTCGGGGTCGGGATAGCCGACGCCCTGCACGATCGCGACGTTCCCCGCGTCGTACATCTTCTTGAACGGCGCGAGCACCGGGTTGAGTCCGACCGTGTCGTCGATCCGCAGCACGTCGTTCTGCGGCACGCCGA
>JAFAMK010000154.1 GCA_019233415.1 Vulcanimicrobiota bacterium | reverse complement strand
CGGCTATTTACAATCCCGCAGCCCGGCCACCGGCGCGACCCCGTTCTGTAAAATCCTTTGGAATTTATCCAAATGTTAACGGCTGCCGGGGTTCACTACATAGTATCGCGGCACGGGAGATTCGCCCGGTGTTTCAGAACCGGCGCTTGCACAGGCGGCACGAAATCAAGGCGGTGGCCAAGATTCTCCACGGCGCCAACGCGCTCGAGCTGCCGATCCGCGACATCTCGATGACCGGCATCGGGCTCGACAGCGATGCCGCGAAGGCGCTCAGCCTCGGCAATCTGTGCCTCGTCGTCCTGCCCGAGCACGGCAAGCTCGACGCCATGGTCGTGGGCGTGCGCTCGGCGAGCTATCACCTGCAGTTCCTGTCGAGCGGCGCCGACGAGGTGCGCTCGTTCATCGACGCCCACGCCGCGTAACGACCTACCGCCTGCACGCCCCGGCTTGACCTTGTCCGGGCTGGCTCGATATGCCAGGGCCGACGATCCGTTTGGCCGGGAGACATCGCGTGAGGGTCGCGCCGAGCCGGAGGACTGGCCGTGGGGCCGTATCTCGTCATGTTCCTGTTCGTGTGCCTGCTCGGCATGCTGGTGACGTGCGTGTTCTTGTGATCGCGCTGCTGGCGCTGCTCGCCGGCGCCTGCCAGCCGATGCCGCATCCCTTCGAGGCCGAGGACAAGACCGCCAATCCCCTGCTCGCGGTCAAGGACGGGGTCGGGGTCGCGGTCGCACCGATCGCCGGCCTGCCGTCGGTGTTCTCGCGCCGGCTCGGTGAGGCGGTCGCGGGGGCGCTCCGGGATGCCGAGATCCCGGCCGCCTTCGACGTCCGCAACCGCGGCAGCTACCTAGTGATGGGCAGCGCGAGCGCGGCGCCGCGCGGCCCCGAGGCCGAGCTCGAGGTCGGCTGGGTCGTGTTCGCGCCGTCGGGCGAAACCGTGGGCAGCTTCACGATACGCGACCGCGTGCCGGCCGACGCCCTCGACGACGATGCCAACGGACCACCGCCCGGATCGCTGGCCGCGATGGCGCAGCGCTCGGTCGTCAAGCTGGCCAAGCTGGTGCGCGAGGAGCCGATCGTCGAGGTCGCCCAGCCCGGCATCCTGATCGGGCCGATCGAGGGCGCGCCGGGCGACGGCGCGGTCAGCCTCAAGCGCGCGCTCGAGTTCGTGCTGCGGGCCAGCGACGTCCCCCTGGTCGCGCCCGACAACCCCAAGGCCCTGACCCTGGTGTGCACGATCGCCCTGTCGACGCCGGTCGAGGGCCAGCAGAAGATCGCCATCCGCTGGGTCCTCAAGCTGCCCGACGGCCGCGAGCTCGGCGCGGTCAAACAGGAGAACGCCGTCCCGGCGGGCTCGCTCGACCGCGTCTGGGGCGGCACCGCCCTGCTGGTCGCCGAGGCGGCCTATGACGGCATTGTCGCCCTGTATGAGAAAGCCCCGGACGTTCTCGCCCACTAGGGCCTGTACTCCCAGTCCCCTATGGCCTGCGCCGGGCCAATTTGGCCGCAGGCGAGGAAGGCGGCGCAGCGCGATGCGGCGCATCGCGCAAGCCGTCTGACGCTGCCTGCGGTCAAATTCGCCCGGCCCTCCGGGTTGGGCTGTCGCGCCCGCCGGACGTCGTCGCGACGGCTCACCGATGCGCCGCATCGCTTTCGCCGCCGCTCCTAGCCGGCGGGCGCGGCAGCCCAACGCAGGCCATAGGGGACTGGGAGTACAGGCCCTGGTTGAGAGACCGGGGCGTTTACAAAACCGTCATGCATGGCTACAGGCCGCGCCGCGCGCGCGGGGGCACATCCGCCACGCATCCAGGACCTCGACATGAAGCTCTTGACCGGGAACAGCAATCGGCCCCTGGCCGAGGCGATTTGCGCCTATCTCAACTTGCCTCTGACCAAGGCGAGCGTGCGGCGCTTTTCCGACATGGAGATCTTCGTCGAGATCCACGAGAACGTGCGCGGCGAGGACGTCTTCGTCATCCAGTCGACGTCGTATCCGGCCAACGACAATCTGATGGAGCTGCTCGTCACCCTGGATGCGCTCAAGCGCGCCTCTGCGCGCCGCATCACCGCGGTGATTCCGTACTACGGCTACGCGAAACAGGACAAGAAGACCAAAGGCCGCGAGCCGATCTCGGCCAAGCTGGTCGCGAACATGATCGAGCGGGCCGGCGCCGAGCGGATCGTCACGCTCGACTTGCACGCCGCGCAGATTCAGGGCTTCTTCGACGTCCCGGTCGACAACCTGATGGCGGCCCCGACGCTCTGCAACCACCTCAAGAACCTGAACCTGCAAGGCGACAAGATCGTCGTCGTCTCGCCGGACGCCGGCGGCGTGCCGCGCGCCGAGCTGTTCGCCAAGCGCCTCAAGTCGAATCTCGCCGTCATCATCAAGCGCCGCCCCGAGCCCGACGTCTCCGAGGTCACTCACATCGTCGGCGACGTCGAGGGCAAGATCGCGGTCGTCGTGGACGACATGATCTCGACCGGCGGGACGCTGGTGAAAGCCGCCGAGGCGCTGCGCAAGAAGGGCGCGACCGATGTCTTCACGCTCGCGACGCACGGCATCTTCGCCGGCGACGCGATCGCGCAGTTCGAGAAGTCCGAGATCAACAAGGTCATCGTGACCAACACGATTCCGCGCATGATCGAGTCGACGAAGGTCGAGCACCTCACGATCGCCCAGATCCTGGCCGACGCGATCAAGCGCATCACCTCGAACCGCTCGGTCTCCGAGCTGTTCGCGGCCGACGACGCCGAAACGGCCGATCAAACCCCGCCGGCGCGCTCGGAGAGCGAACTCCCGATCGTCGCCGCCGTCTGAACCGATAGGACCGCATGTCGAAGCCGCACACCGTCTCCAGCCTGACCCTCGAACCGCGCAGCGCGACCGGGACGACCGCCGCGCACGCGCTGCGTGCCGCCGGGAAAATCCCCGGCGTCGTCTACGGCCACGGCGCGCCGACCCCGATCGCGATCGACGCGCACCAACTGACGGACCTCGTGCTGTCGGGGAACAAGAGCCACATCGTCGAGGCGCGGATCGACGGCAAGAAAGATTCGGTGCTGCTGCGCCGCATCGACGCCGACCCGATCTCGCGCAAGCCGCTGAGCGTCGAGTTCCAGCGCGTCACGAAGAACGAGGCGATCTACGCGACCGTCCCGGTCGTGACGACCGGGAACCCGATCGGCGTGCGCGACCAGGGCGGCGTCCTCGACGTCGTCACGCATTCGCTCGAAGTCAGGGGGCCGGCGGCGGGGATTCCCGACCAAATCACCGTCGACGTCACCGACCTCGCCGTTCACACGCACAAGACCGCCGGCGACATCCCGCTGCCGAAGGGTTTCACGCTCGTCACCCCGCCCGAAACGGTCGTCGTTTCGGTCGAGATCACGCGCGCGGGCGCCGGCACCGGGAGCGACAACGCGGAAGAGCAACCGACCGAAGCACCCGCAGGGTAGCCGGCGATCGGCGACCTCGTCCTCATCGTGGGGCTCGGCAACCCGGGCCCGCGTTACGCCCGCACGCGCCACAACGTCGGCTGGCTCGTCGTCGACGCGCTCGCGGAACGCTGGGGCGTGCGCGACTGGCAGAAAAAGTACGACGCGCGCTTCGCGCTCGACCGCACGCGCAACGCGATCCTGGTCGAGCCGCAGTCGTACATGAACCTCAGCGGGCGCCCGGCGCAAGGGCTCGCAACGTTCTACAAAGTTCCGCCGCCGCGCATCCTCGTCGTCGTCGACGACCTCGACCTGCCGTTCGGGAAGCTGCGGATGCGCGCCGACGGGTCGAGCGGCGGCCACAACGGGCTCAAATCGCTGATCGAGGTCTTCGGCATGAACTTCCCGCGGCTGCGGGTCGGAATCGGCCGCAGCCATGAGGACGGCGCGATCGACCACGTCCTCGGCGACTTCTCGGCCGACGAAGAGCGCGAGCTGCCGGCGCTGATCGACCGCTGCGTGCGCGGCGTCGAGCTGTGGATGAACGAGGGCGTCACCGCCGCGATGAACGTCGTCAACGGCAACGGCGGGACAGGCTAAACCGCAGCGCGCCGCGGCCGATGACCGTGATATGACTCGGCTCGCCGCCTGGTTCGCGGCGTGCGCCGCGCTGAGCCCGCTCGCCGCGGCGGCGTCGTCCGACGAGACGTACGTGCGGCTGGCGTTCGCCCACCCGCATCCGCCGCAGATCGTCATGGCCGACGAGCGTGCGCTCGCCGCCGACGTCAACGCCGCGCGCGCGGCGCGCGGGCTTGCGCCGCTCGTCGTCGACGAAGAGCTGTCGCGCTTCGCGCTGCAGGTCGCCGAGCGCATGGCGCGGCTGCACTACTTCGGCCACACCGATCCCGACGGCGTGACGTTTCGAGACCGGCTGCGCGCGTCGGGGATTCGCTACCAGTTCGCGGCGGAGAACCTCGCCTACGACCAGGACGAGCACGACGCGAACGTGGCGCTGCTGCACAGCCCGGGCCACTACGCGAACATCGTCGACCCGCATCCCCACCGGCTCGGCGTCGCGGTCGTCGCCGCCGGTGACGGGGAACTGTTCTTCGTCGAGGAGTTCGCCGATTGAACTCCTATAGGGGTTGCTCGTCCGGTAGCGAGTGAACCGTACGCGTGGCCGTGAACGTTCTCGGGAACAAGGAGGGGACGATGGACCTTCGCGGACGCACGATGGTGATACGGGTGGACGAGGCAACGCTCGGCGCGGAAGGCGCGACGTTCTTCGGCGACTTGGTCTTCCTGGGCAATCTGGGGATGCGGCCAGTGGTCGTCGCGCCGACGCAGGACGCGGCGCGCGCGGTCGTCCGCACGATGAACCGCAGCGGCGACGCCGCGGTCGGCGTCTCCGGCGCCGACGCCGGGATGATCCCCGCCGCGCCGGGCGAGACGATCGGCAACGTGCACACGAAGCTGCTGCGCACGCTCCTCGATGCGGGCTACGTCCCGGTGATCGAGCCGGTCGCGTTCGGCTTCACCGGGAACGACGTCGCGGTCGCGGCCGACGACGTCGCGCAGGCGCTCGCCAGCGCGGTCGGTGCGGCGCGCGCGATCTTCTTCCACGACCAGGGTGGCGTGATCGACGCGCACACGAAGATGCTGGTCGACGAGCTGACGCCGGCCGAAGCGCTCGCGGTCGCCGCGGACCGCACGCTGCCGGGTGACCTGCGCGCGGCGGTTCGCGCCGCGGCGCTCGGCGTGCGCGGCGGCGTCGCCGCGGCGCAAATCTGCGACGGCCGCGTCGCGCACGCGGCGATCGTCGAGTTCCTCACCGCGCGGCATTTGGGGACGCAAGTCGCGGGTACAGTCTACACGGGATGATGCTGCGCGCGCGCGCCGCCGTTGCGGCGCTTCTGCTGATGGTGCCGCTGCTCGGCGCGACGCCGGCGATTCCGGGGCTGCGTTCGAGCGGGACGCTGGTGGTGCAGGCCAACGTGCAGGGCGAGCCGCTCAACGTCGGCGGCAAAATCGCGCTCTACCACAAGGGGACGCTCTACCGGCTCGACCTGCTCTCGCTCGGCTTCCCGGGGACGAGCGGCGACGTCAGCACGATCGCCGCGACGCTGATCGGCCCGGGCGGCGTCAGCGTGCTGTACGACGGCGCGAGCGGCGCGCTGACCGCGTGGTCGAACGCCAACCGCACCTACTACAGCGAGACGCCGTCGCGCACCGCACTGCCGCCGGCGAACGCGCCGAGCGGGCCGGCCGCGCCGCGCGATCCGCTCTCCGCGCTGGCCTCGCTCGCGACCGCGCTGCACGACGTGCAGAGCGCGACGATCATGATGACCGGCCACACGACGGTCAACGGCCACCCGACGACCGATCTCGACGTGCAGATGAAACGCCAGCTACCCGGCAAGGCGCTGGAGAACTACCACGCGCAGCTCGCGCTCGCCGACGACCTGGGCGACTTCCCGGTGCAGATCGCGCTGCAGAGCGTTCCCGCGACGAAGAGCGCCTTCGGCGGCGTGATGAAGCTCGACCTGACGACGGTCGAGAAGGGCGACCCCGACGACAGCGTCTTCACGGTCCCGCAGGGCTACACGCGCGTGTCGTCGCTCACCGGCGTGCTCAAGCCGCCGGGGCGCTGAGAACCGCCGCCGTTCTTACGGCGTGAGAACCGACCGTGCCGAGCCGCCGCCGGGGCACGGGTCGGCGGTGCCGGCGACTTCCGCGATGCGGCCGCCGAGCGGCGGGCGGTCGTCGAAGTACCAGCGCACCGAACGGCGGTCGCAGAGCGGAACCAGGTCGTCGTCGGCGTAGCGCACCAGCGCGCGCACCGTGTTCGCGCGGTCGTTCGTCGCCGCGAGCGCGATGCGGTCGGCGCGCGTGACGAGGTTGCGCGCGTAGCCGTTGTAGAGCGGGTACGCGACGATCAGCACGAGGCCCAGGAACGTCGCCACGAGCGCGAGCCGCGAGAGCGCGTCGTCGTCGCGCCGGAAGCCGACCCGGTCGCTGAGCAGCACCGCGAATGCCGCGCTGAAGACGAACAGCGTGACCGCCATCAGTGTCAGCCGCATCGAGTCGCCGAAGCGCACGTGCGCGAAGGCGTGCGCGAGGACGATGCGAATCTCGGGGAGCGTCATGTGGGCGAGCGTGACGTCGCCGAGGTTCGCGCGCGCGGTCGGCCCGATTCCGACGGCCTGCGCGGTCATCGCGTTGCTGTGGTGCGAGCTGGCGATGACGTGCGCGGGCGTCCCCGGAACGCCGACCGCGCGCGCCGTCTCGACCGCCATCGCGGCAACGGCGCGCGGCACCATCTTCTCTCCGGGGTTGAACGGAAAGAGCGGCGCGAGCGCGACGCCGATCAGCGCGCCGCCGTAGAAGATCGCCATCAGCGCGAGGTACCACAGGCGCGTGCGGTCGACCAGGAACAACACGCCGACGACGATCAGCGCGCCGAGCAGCGCGTCGAGGCCGATCCGGATCGCGTAGTCGAGGAACCACAGCGGCAGCTGTTCGTCGGTGACGCCGGCGTTGAACGCGACGCGGTAGCCGACCAGCGCGAACGGCAGCGAGACCAGCGGACCGATCCCGCCGATCGCCGCGCCGAACACCGCGCGCTGCGCGGTGCGGTTGCGCGTGCGCCGGCGCATCCAGTCGCGCAGCCGCGCGCCGGCGCCGCTGCGCCACAGCCACCAGAACGCGATGATCTGCGCGAGTCCCCAGCCGACCGACGCCGCGTGGTTCAGGTCCGCGATCGCGCGCGCGCGCCGCTGGCGGCCCGGGTCGGTGAGCCCCGCCGCATCGCGGCTCAAGAGCTGCTGCGTGGTGAAGGCGTCGACGCGCACGTCGAGCCGCGTGCGCGCCTGCCCCGTCGCATGACCGGCGCAGAACAGCACGAGCGCGCACAGCGCCGCGACGAGGAACCGCCGCACCGACGTCAGCGCGATGCGGCGACCGGCGTCTCGTCCGGGAACGTCGACGCGTGCTCCTGTGGAAAGCGCTTGCGGTACTGCTCCCACCCGCGAAAATTCCCCGACCAGCGGTCGCCCCCGGTCAGCGGCGTCGCGACGTGCTCGAACGGCGACCAGTGCCCGTTCGCGCCGCCGCCCAGCAGCCGTTCGTACAATTCCATGTCCTTGGCATGATCGCGCGTCCCCTCGTGCGAGAGGTATGAAACGCGCGCAGAGCGCGCAACGCTGATCTTCAACCGCTCGTCGAGCGGAAGCACCGCTTCTTCATCGGGCAGGATCAGCGGCGTGTGCCAGTCGCCGATCCCGAGCGAACGCGGCGCGCTGCCGCGATACGCGCCGAGCATCAGCTCGGCGAGGTAACGCAGTTCCGGCTGCGCGTCCTCGTGCGTGCGCTGCGTGAAGAAGTTCGCCCACTCGGTCGCGGTCACGATGACCGTGATCCACGCGAACGGTTCGAGGATGCGGTTGACGAGCTGCTTGTGAAGATTGATGTCGCTCGCCGCCAACCGCTCCGCGTGCGCGAGCGCGTCGTTCAGCGCCGCACGCCACTCCGCTTCCGCGAGCCCACGCGCCTCGTCACCGATCTCCGCCTCCGCCTGCATCCCACTCTGATTCCGCCCCCACCACAACGGCATTGCCGGCTCACTCCGCACCGCCTCGATCATCTTCTTGACGGGGATAGCTCTCGAGCTCGCCGAGTTCCGCGAGAACAAACGGTGAGTCATAATTTCGCTGTGGATGAAGCGCGGGTAGCGCAATTCCATCGTCGTCAGACGTACGCCGGCGGGCGAGACGCTGTCGAGGAGGACGCGCGCGGAGAAGCCCATGCGCGACCGTTCGCCGCCCGGGATCGGAACCCTCAAGACGCGACGTCGGCCGCCGCGAAGACCAGCTCGAACGCGACGTCCGGGCCCTCGACGAAGACCTGCCGCACGCCCCGTTCGGGGATGTCGGTCTCGCGCGCTGCAACGCCGAGGTCGCGCAGCTTGGCGATTGTTTCGCGGTCGCCGGAGCAGACGAACGCGACGTGGTCGACGCGGCCCAGCGCATCCGTCGCACGGGCACGTTCGCCGTCGCTGGCGTCGCTGACATGGACGACCGCGCTCCCGTTCGCATACAGCCACGCCCCGGTCGAACGAAGCGCCGGCCGCGGCCCGACCTCGAGCCCTAGGACCGTCGTCAGAAAAGCAACCGTCCGAGCCCGGTCGGTTGTACGGATGTTGACGTGATCGAAGCCGATGATCGCCATGGCGACGGCGGCGCTTCTCGGTGTTCGACGCAAGCCCCCGTTTACGCCGGTTCGGTGGTGAGGCGGGGGACGGCCATGTTGCGGGCGATGGTGAGGACGAGGCCGGCTCCGACGAGGCAGAGCATTCCGGAGATGAGGAAGGCGTCGTCGTAGGTGCCGATTTGGCTGCGGATTGCGCCGGCGGCGAAGGCCGTCAGGCCGGCGCCGAGTTGGTGTCCGGCGGCGATCCAGCCGAAGAACAGTGGGGCGCGTTCGCGGCCGAAGGCGGAGGTTGCGATCTTGACCGTCGGCGGGACCGTTGCGATCCAGTCGAGGCCGTAGAACATCGCGAAGATCGGCAGGCCGAGGAAACCGAACCCGAACGCCATTGGCAAGAACAGCAGCGCGAGCCCGCGCAGGCCGTAGTACCAGAACAGGAGCCACCGGCTGCTGTAGCGGTCGCAGAGCCAGCCCGATGCGGTCGTGCCGACGAGGTCGAACGCGCCCATCATCGCGAGCAGGCCGCCCGCCTTCGTTTCGGGGATGCCGTGGTCGCCGCACGCGGGGACGAGGTGCGCGCCGATCAGGCCGTTCGTGCTCGCGCCGCAGATGAAGAAGCTGCCCGCCAGAATCCAGAACGTGCGCGAGCGCGTCGCTTCGGCCAGCGTGGTGAACGCGCGCCGCACCGGGTTCACGCGCGGCGGGAGCGCGGTGTCGACCGCGGTCGAGCCGAAGCGAGGCAGGCCGAGGTCGCTCGGGCGCTCGCGAACGACGAGCAGGATCAGCGGAATGAGCGCGAGCGCAACGGTTGCCAGCACGTACGCGCAGGCGCGCCAGCCCAGGTGCTCGACGATCGCGCCGAACGCGGGATAGAAGATCAGCGCGCCGGTCGCGTTCCCGGCGCTGAAGAC
>JAFAMK010000396.1 GCA_019233415.1 Vulcanimicrobiota bacterium | reverse complement strand
CAAGAGCTTCACGAAACGTTCTCACGCGCGAGCGACCCTTTTCTCATGCGAAGCACAGCTCGTGTTCCGATCACGGTTGCCACGGCCCTCGCACTGGTCGCGCTCGCCGGTCTGGCGAGTTCGGCGAAGCCGCACCCCACGCCACCGGACAGCGTGAGCGTCGTTGCGACGGCGGAGCAGAAGTTCGTGCCGGCGGTCATCGTCATGCACGTCGGGCGGCCGACGACCGTACGCTTCAGCTCGAGCGGCGGCGTTCACGGCGTGGCCTCGACGGAGCTCGGCATCCCTGCCACGACCATCATGCCGGACACACCCGTGTCGGTCGTCGTCACGCCGAAGAAGGTGGGAACGTACAAGCTTCCTTGCACGATCGTCTGCGGGCCCAATCACGCCGACATGCTGTTGACGGTCCAGGTAAAGCCATGACACGCGCAGCTCGGGTCGCCGGGATCCTCTCGCTGGCGGCCGCGCTCGTCGTCCTGGACCGAGCGCCGAGCTTCGCCATGCCGAATTTCGCTCAAGCATACGGCGTCGATTGCTCGAAGTGCCATACCGCGGTGCCCACCTTGAACGCGTACGGCAGGTACGTGCAGCGATCGCAGTACGCGTATCTCGACGCGACGGTCATGAAGAAATCCATCCCGGGGTGGCTCGGCTATCAGGCGAACTACGATTCCCAAGCCGGCGCGCCCGACACCCACAAGGTGATCTGGGGAAACGTCGCGTTGCATGCCGACGGTCTCGCCGGCGACAACTGGTCGTATCACGTGCAGCAGTGGCTGCAGAACGACAATCAGGGCGGCGGGCTCGACACCGCGTGGGTCAGCTTCAACGACCTGTTCAAACACAACGGCTACGTCGAGGTCGGGAAGCTCGAGGTGCCCGCCCCGTCGCCGTACAGCATGTGGTTCGAGATCGCGCCGTTCGCGACGCCGGAGATCACGGTCGGCGAACACACCTACCAGCTCGATGCGAACCGCTGGGGCGCGAAGCTTGGCTATCTCCACGCGCCGATCAGTCTCGACGCCGCCTACACCGGCAGCGACGCCGACCTCAACGGCGCTACGGACTGGGTACCCGGCAACGGCAAGTCGCTCCAATACCGCGCCGCGTTCATCGAACCGAAGAACCCTTTGGAGGTCGGCGTCTACGGCGCGACCGGGACCTTCCCAATCTCCGACGGCTTGACCGATCGGTACTCGGCGATCGCCGGCTACGTTCAGCGGGATCCGAAGAACGCCATACCGGGCGTGCTCTTCGTCTACCAGAAGACGCACGACAACTATCCGGCAGCGGGTGCAACCTCCGCAGCCAACAGCACCGGCTATACGCTCGACGTGTACGAACCGATCGTCAAGGACAGCATCGTGCTCGGATTCCGGCGTGAGATGACCAATGACGGCATGGGGACCGTCAACCACGTCGGAAACCTCGATCTGACGATCCAGGTCGCCAAGTATCTGCGGCTTTACGCGGAGGCGGGGTTGTCCGGGTCGAATCCGGGCAACGGGGTCGACCGTATCGGGACGCCGGCTTGGCGGATGTACGTCTGGTGGACGATGCCGGTCGCGAAGCCGAAACGCTGAGGCCGTTCCGGGCCTGCACGGTGGAGGAGTGATTCTTGACTCGTCGGTTCGTTCTCGTGCTGCCGCTCGTCGCCGCGCTCTCCGTCGTATCCGCAGCGCACCTTCGGGCGGACTCCGCGACCGCGCCGGACGGCAAGACGATCTTCGCGGCGAAGTGCGCCGCGTGCCACCGGGCGGACGGCTCGGGCGGCGGGCCCTATCCGCCGCTGGCAGCGAACGCCGACATCGGCGCGTCGGACACCGCGGGCCTGATCCTCACCGTCCTGAACGGTCGCAGCGGACCGATCCAGGTCAACGGAAAGACGTACGGCGGCGCGATGCCCGCCTGGAAGGACCAGCTTTCGAACGATGAGATCGCGGCGGTCCTGACCTACGTCCGTTCGTCCTGGTCGAACCACGCCGCCGCCGTCTCCGCGGATCAGGTCGCCGTCGCGCGCAATCCGATCGCGTCGAGCGGCGGCGAGATCTATGGCGCCAAGTGCGCGGCGTGTCATCAGGCGAACGGCCAGGGGACGGGCGCGTATCCACCCCTCCGCGGCAATCCCCACGTCGTCGGATCCGACCCAAGCGAGATGATCGCAACGATCGTCAACGGCCGGTCCGGGCCGCTCGCCGTCAACGGCACGACATACAACGGACGGATGCCGACCTGGAAAGGTCAGCTCTCGAACGCGGATATCGCAGCCGTCGCAACCTACGTGCGGTCGGCGTGGACCAACACGGCTTCCGGCGTCACCGAACAACAGGTCGCGGCTGCCGGGACGCCCGTCCTTTCGGCGGTCGGTGCCTCCGTCTATGCCGCCAAGTGCGCCGCGTGCCATGGGGCGAGCGGTCAGGGCGGCGGTCGCGGCACGTTTCCCGCGCTCGCACACAATACGGTCGTGAATGCGAGTGACGCGGCCGGGATGATCGGGGTCATCGAGCATGGACGGAGCATGATGCCGTCGTGGAAGGGGCAGCTTTCCGCGGCGGACATCGCCGCCGTCGCGACGTTCGTTCGCTCGGCCTGGGGGAATAGCGCCGGCCCGGTAACCGAACAGGACGTCGGGGCCGTCAAATAGGCGAAGAGCTACACCAGCGTCAGAACGATCTTCGCGGCTTCGCCCGAGCGCATCAGGCCGAAGGCGCGGTCGTAGTCTTCGAAGCGCATTTCGTGCGTGATGATCGGGGTGAGGTCGACGCGGCCGCTGGTCACCAGCGCCTGCGTCTGGTACCACGTCTCGAACATGCGGCGGCCGTTGATGCCGAGCACCGTCAAGCCTTTGAAGATGATGCGCTCGGCGAGGTTGATCTCGACGTCGTCGGACGGGATGCCGAGCAGCGCCGCGACGCCGCCGTTGCGCACCATCGCGAGGCCGCTGTCGATGGCCTGGCCCGAGCCGGACATTTCGAGCAGCACGTCGGCGCCGTCGCCGCCGGTGCGCGTGATGATCTCGTCGACGAGGTCGGGCTGGAGCGCGCTGAACGTCGCGTCGGCGCCGACGCGCTTCGCCAGTTCGAGCTTCTGCGGGTTGACGTCGACCGCGAAGACCTTCGCCGCGCCGGCCGCGCGCGCGACGGGAATCGCCATCAGGCCGATCGAGCCGACGCCCGTGATCACGACCGACTTCACCGACACGTCGGCCGCCATCACGGTGTGCACCGCGTTGCCGAGCGGGTCGAAGACGGCGGCCCAGCTGTCGGGGATCGTCGGATCGAGTTTCCAGACGTTCGACTCCGGCATCCGGATGTAGTCGGCGAACGCGCCGTCGGTGTCGACGCCGATGATCTCGACGTGCTCGCAGATGTGCGCCTGACCGGTGCGGCACAACGTGCAGGTGCCGCACGCGATGTGACCCTCGGCCGAGACGCGGTCGCCGACCTGCACGGCCTTGACCGCGCCGCCGACCGCCGCGACCTCGCCCATGAACTCGTGCCCGATCGTCAGCGGCGGCTTCACGCGCCGCTCCGCCCAGTGGTCCCAGCCGTAGATGTGCAGGTCGGTCCCGCACAGGCCGACGGTCTTCACGCGGATCAGCACGTCATTCGGGCCGATCGCGGGGACGGGGATGTGCTCCAGCGTGAAGCCGGGTGCGGCGCTCGTCTTGCGCAGCGCGCGCATCGTGGCCGGAATCGCGGTCGCCGCGGCGGGACGTTCGGTGGCGGTCGAGGTCATCGGCGCCGCTCTTCGCCCAGGGGCTCCCTTTTGCCCCGCGAACTCACGCGTACGATGCCGGGGCGCAGTTCGGATGGCCCGTATTCGCTGGTATCGCTGCGACTGGTCCTGGGCGACCGTTTCACCCAGGGCCGAACCGACGCACACGGCGAGGTCAGGGTGACGTGGGAGTGCGGGTGTGAAGCGCACGGGGCCCGCGAGAGCGACCTTCGCGCAACCCCGTGCTCAGAACACCGAGCTCTTTTCAGCTAAAGTCCGACGGTGCGGCCTTCAAACCCGGCGACGTCGAGGTAGCGCACGCCGCCGACCGTTTCGTAGCGGACGATCGTCGTCAAGCCGCTCGCGGCGGGAGCCGAACGCTGCTCGCCCTTCGTGAACGCGGGAACGCTCCCGCCCGGCATCGCCTCGGTGAACGCGCGCCCGAGCAGCGTGCCCTTCGCGGGAAGCTGCAGCCCA
>JAFAMK010000107.1 GCA_019233415.1 Vulcanimicrobiota bacterium | reverse complement strand
GCTCATCGTCGGCAGCATCCGGCGGCCCTCGGGGACGAGCACGAGGCCACGGCGCACGCGCTCGTGCGAGGGAAGCCGCGTGATCTCCGCGCCGTCGAAGCGAACGTGGCCGCCGCGCGTCGGGACGATTCCCGCGAGCGCCATCAGCAGCGTCGTCTTGCCGGCGCCGTTCGCGCCGACGATCGCGCACAGCGTGCCTTCGTCGAGCGCGAGGGTGACGTCGTGCAGCACCTCGATGTTCCCGTAGCCGGCGCGCAGCGCGTCGACTGCGAGGAGCGGTTCGCTCACGCGAGCGACTCCGCGCCGCTGCCGAGGTACGCTTCGACGACGACCGGGTCGCGCGCGACCTCGCTCGGCGTGCCGCGCGCGATTGCGACGCCGAAGTTCAGCACGACGAGCGTGTCGCAGGCGGCGCGCACGAGCGTCATGTCGTGCTCGATGAGCAGCACTGCGATCCCGCTCATCGCGATCGCGCGGATCGTGTCGACGAGGTGCTTCGTCTCCGACGGGTTCATCCCGGCGGCGGGTTCGTCGAGCATCAGCACCGACGGACGCGCGGCGAGCGCGCGCGCGATCTCGAGCCGGCGCTGGTCGCCGTACGGGAGCGCGCCGGCGCGTGCCTTCGGGTCGACGTGCGGAATCCCGGCCCATTCGAGCAGCGAGCGCAGTTCGTCGGCGGTGAGGCGGCCGGGCCGGCCGAACGCGCCGGCCGCGAGGTTGGCGTGCACGTCGAGTGCGCCGAAGAGGCGGATGTTCTGGTACGTGCGCGCGATCCCGGCACGCGCGATGCGGTGCGGAGGAAGGCCGTCGATGCGTTTGCCGTCGAGCGCGATCGTGCCGGAGGCGAGCGGCGCAAGGCCGGTCGTCGCGTTGACGAGCGTCGTCTTCCCGGCGCCGTTCGGGCCGATCAGGCCGAGCACGCGCTCGCGTTCGACGTCGAGCGCGATGCCGCGCAGCGCGTCGACGCCGCCGTAGCGCACGCCGACGTCCTCGAGAACGAGGCTCATCAGACGTGAATGCGCACGGCACCGCGCCGCCACAGCGACGCGAGCCCGCCGGGCGCGAAGACGATCACCGCGAGCAGGATGATCCCGTTCGTGATCTCGCGGTAGTCGGCGAGGAAGCGGATCAATTCCGGCAAGACCGAGAGGAACGTCGCGCCGACGACCGCGCCGAGCGGGCTCGTCACGCCGCCGATCACGCACCACACCAGAATCTGCTCCATCCGCTCGAAGCCGAAGTCGTTCGGCGTGATGAACGCCGACGAGTGTGCGTAGAGCGCGCCGGCGAGCCCGGCGATCGCGCCGCCGAGCGCGAGCGAGAACGTGCGGACCATGCCGACGTCGACCCCGACGCCGCGCGCGGCGTGCTCGTCCTCGCGCACCAGCGCGACGGCGAGCGCGAACTTCGTGCGCGAAAGCCCGAACAGCGCGAGCGCGACGAGCACGAGCGCCGCGTAGACCATCGCGGTGCCGGCATCCTGCGGCAAGCCGCTCATCCCTTCGGCGCCCCCGGTGATCGACAGGTTGTTCGCGACGACGCGCACGATCTCGCCGAAGCCGATCGTCGCGATCGCGAGGAAGACGCCACGCAGGCGGCGGACCGGATAGGCGAGCAGCGCGGCGACGAGCGTCGCGAGCAGGACCGCGGCGACGATCGACGCGACCATCGGCCAGCGGTAGGTGACGGTCAGGATCGCGCTGGCGTACGCGGCGATCCCCATGAACGCGGCCTGCGCGAGCGCGAGCTGACCGGCCTGCAGCGAGACCGAGAGCGAGAGCGCGAGCAGCGCGTTGATCCCGATCTGGTCGACCAGCTGCGAATAGTGCGCGTAGAACGTTGCGAGCGCGTTCACGCCTGCCGCAGGGCGCGCTTGCCGAACAGTCCGTTCGGCCGCGCGACGAGGATGAGGAACATGACGCCGAACGTGATCGCATCGCGCCACTCGGAGAGCCCGTTCGCGATCGCGAGCGTCTCGACCGCTCCGATCACGAAGCCGCCGATCACCGCGCCCGTGACGCTGCCCATCCCGCCCAGCACGATGATCGCGAGGCCCTTGAGTTCGATCGGGCTGCCCATGTCGAGCGTGACGCTGTTGTACTCCAGGCCGGTGAGGATGCCGGCCGCGCCGCCCAGCGCGGACGCGATGAAGAAGGTCGCGGCGATCGTCCGTTCGAGGTTCACGCCGAGCAGCGCGGCGGCGACGCGGTCCTCGGCGACGGCGCGGATGCGCCGGCCGAGCGTCGTCGCGCGCAGTACCCAGCTGAGCCCGAGCATCATCGCGATCGCGGCGGCGAAGATCGCCAGCTCGACGGTCGTGAACGTCACCGCGCCGAGATGGATCGCCGGCGCGGTGTCGAGCCCGCCGGTCGCGAAGTGCTTCTCGTCGACGCCGTACTTGCCGCGCAACAGCGCGCCGACGATGATCGCGAACCCGATCGACGAGATCAGCGGCGCGAGCGTGCCGGCGTTGCGCGCGCGGAGCGGCGCGAACGCGACGCGGTCGAGCACGACCCCGAGGATCCCACCGGCGACTGCGGCACCGAGAAACGCGAGCGGCAGCGGCAGTCCCGCCGCCGCCAGCGAGAACGCGGCGAACGCGGCGGCCGTGAAGATCGCCGCGTGCGCCAGATTGAGGATGTCGAGCACGCCGAACACCAGCGTGTACCCGACCGCAAAGAGCGCGTAGACCGCGCCGAGGAAGAGCCCGTTCAGGAGCTGCTGCGCGAACACGCTACGCCGCCGCTCTAGCGCGCCTCAGTGAAAATAGGTGAAGCCGTCCTTGACGATCGAGAGAATCACCGGCGACGACTTGACGTCGCGGTTCGTGTCGAAGCCGATCGGGCCGAGGACGGTCTGGATCACGCGGACGTTCTTGAGGGCGCTCGTCATCTCGTCCTTGGTCGTCGCGCCGTGCGCGACGAGGTACGCGACGACCTGCGCGGCCGCATACGACTGCGCGGCGAACTGGTCGGGGCCTTTGCCGTACTTCGCCGTGTAGCGCTTGACGAAGTCGACGTTCGAGGGGTACTTCGCGCCGGAGTACCACGCGGCGCCGACGACGATGCCTTGCGCGGCCGGCCCGGCGACGCCGTACATGTCCGGTGAGTTCAGCCCGTTGCCACCGAACATCTTCGCCTTGATACCGAGCTTGCCGGCTTGCAGGATGATCTTCGTCGCCTCCGGGAAGAGCGCGCCGATCGCGATCACGTCGGGGTGCTTCGACTCGATGCGCGTCAGCGCGGGCTGGAAGTCGGTGTCCTTCTGGTGGAACGTCTCGCTGTCGACGACGTCGACGCCGGCGGCTTTCAGCTCGCGCGCGAACAGGTCGCCGTCGGTCTTGGTGAACGCGTTGTCGTCGCCGAAGATGATCGCCGCCGTCTTGTAGTGCCACCGGTCGTGGGTGCGGCGCACGGTGGTCGGGATCACCTGCGACTCGGCCAGCGCGTCGCGGTAGACGGTCGGACCGATCGCGGTGACGCCTTCGGCCGTCGTCGAGGTTCCCATGACCGGGAAGCTCGCGCGTGCGGCGAGCGGAAACGCCTGTTTCGCCTCGCCCGAGAGCGTCGGCCCGAGGACGATCGCCGTCGAGCCGTCGGTGATGAACTTCTGCATCAGGTTGACGACCTGCGCGCCGTCGCTCGCCGCGTCCTGAACGTCGAAGCTCAGGTTCGCGCCGCCGGCGTCGATCTTGCCCGACTTGACGTCGTCGTTCGCCAGCTCGTACGCGTTCTTTTGCGGCGTGCCGTAGACGCCCGCGCCGCCGGTCACGTCGGAGATCACGCCGACGTGGACGGTCTTGCCGGCCGCCGGCCCCTTCGACGCGGCGCCGGAGGGCGCGACGAGGGCGGCGACCGCGCAAAGCGCGAGCGCCGGCACCGTGATTCGGTTCATCCTGGAACTCCCTGTCGAGGAATGCTCTTCGGGTCGCCGTTCGCAGGTTCGGCGACCGCTCCTTCGAGTGCGAGCGCGCGCCGCTCGCGTTCGAGAGCGTTCGTCGATTCGACCGAGCGCAGGCTCTGCTCGCTGTGGTACTCCGTAAGCGTCGCCATCTCGTCGAGGTCGCCGCGCATCGCGAAGGCGCGCTGCGACTCGGTCGTCGCCTCGCGCTGCGCGTCCGCCAGCGTCTCGATCACCGAGCCCGTGAAGGCGTCGATCCGCGAGAGGGCCTCCTCCGCCGCCGCGGCCTGGCGGGCGCTTCGCTCGGCGTGCTCGACCCCCGCGCCGATCGCGTCGGAGGCGGACTTTCCGCGCCCGCCGAGGTCACCGAGGACGCCGCGCATCTGCTGCGTCGAGGCCCGCGTACGCTCGGCGAGCCGGCGCACCTCGCTGGCGACGACGTTGAACCCCTTGCCGTGATCGCCGGCGCGCGCCGCCTCGATCGCGGCGTTGAGCGCGAGCAGGTTCGTCTGGTCGGAGACGCCGCGCACCAGCGCGACGATCTCGCCGATCCGCTGCATCAGTGAGGCGAACCGTTCGAGCGCGCTGCGGCTCGCTTCCGCGTTCGCGGCGAGCGCGCGGACCGAGCCGGCCAGCTCGCGGACCGTCTCGCGCGCGCCGCCGACGTCGTCCTGCGCGGCGGCGAAGCGCGTCAGCAGGCTCGTGAACTGCTCGGCGAGCGCGCTGCTCTCGTCGCTCATCACCGCGGCGGACTGCGCGAGCCGGCGCAGCGCCGGCGCCTGCTCGTGGGCCTGCCCCGCGGCCTGCGTCGCCGAGGCGCGAACCGCCTCGACCGCGCCGTCGATCGCGTCGACGATGTCGCTCATCGCGAAGCGGTGCCGCTCGCGCAGTCGCTCGCCCTCGGTTCGTTCCGGCGTGAAGCCGACGAGGTCGCCGCCGAGCAGCAGGTCGTAGATCGCGTCGGGGAAGATGCGGCCGATCCGTTCCCACACGAAGTATGCCGACTGCACGAACGCGCTGCGCTCGTCGGTGCTCAGCTCGCGCACGTCCATCATTCCGCGCAGCGCGGTGAGCGCGCGCGCGTCCTCGCCGGCCGAAACCTCGCGGTGCCATGGGATCACCTCGCGCAGCGCCGACTCGACGAGCGCGCGGTCCGCCGCCGTGAGCCGTTCGAGCGACGCTGCGTGGCCGAGCACGATCTGCGTGTTGTACGCGTGCGCGGTCAGCGTCAGGTACGTCTGCACCTCGTGCATCTTCGCGCCGAGGATGTTCGGGAGCGGATTCTCCTGCGCGTCGACGTCGCCGTTCTTCAGCGCGGCGTACACCTTGTCGAACGGGATCACCTTGGGCGAGGCGTGCAGCGCGTGCATCAGCGCGAGGTAGACGACGGAGTCCTGAATGCGCACGCGCATCCCGCGCACGTCGGCCGGCTGCGCGACCGGGCGCAGGTTGTTCGTCAAATGGCGGATGCCGTTCTCGAAGTAGCCCAGGCCGCGCAGCCCGAACGGTTCGAACGCGCGCAGCACGTAGCGCCCGAGCCCGCCGTCGAGCACCGCGTGCGCGCCCTTCGCGTCCGCGAACAGGAACGGCAGATCGAAGATCTGCGCGAGCGGCAGCAGCGACGAGGCGACGTAGCATGTCACGCTCGCGAAGTCCAGCTCGCCGGCGCGCACGCGCATCAGCGCTTCCAGCTCCGTCCCGTTGAACGGAATTTCCAGCGCGACGCGCAGCGCGCCGCCGCTGCGCTGCTCGACGATCTCCTTGAAGCGCTGCCAGGCCCGGGTCGGCGGGTAGCCGGGCGGGAGCAGCGTCGCGCAGCGGAGCGTCGTCGCTTCGGCGCGCGGGGCGCTGCTCTGGCGCGAGACGTACATCATCTCCGCGCCGTAGTACGCGAGCCGCTGGGTCGAGAAGGCCGCTTCGAGCGCGCGCCGGCCTTGCTCGGCAGCGTGCGCGGCGAGCGCCTCGGTCTCGCGGCCGACCGTCGCGGCGCGTTCCGCGTGCGCCCGGCCCTCGTCGACGGCGCGGTCGAGCGCGCCGGCCGCGTCGCGCGCGAGCGCGGCGACCGCGCTCAGCGTCGCGGCCGCGGTCTTCGCGGCCGGGGCGGAGCTGGCGCTGCGTTCAGCCGCCTCGCGCACGGTCGCGATCGTCGTCTCCGCTTCGCCGCGGATGCGCTCGACGAGGTCGCGGATCGCGGTCGTCGACTCGTTCGTCGTCTTCGCGAGCCGGCCGACCTCGCCGGCGACGACCGCGAAGCCGAGGCCGTGCTCGCCGGCGCGCGCGGCCTCGATCGCCGCGTTCAGCGCGAGCAGCTGCGTCTCGTCGGCGACCTCTTCGACGAACTCGGTCATCGCGCCGATCTCGCCCATCAGCCGGCCGAAGTCGTCCATCGCCGCCGCCGTGCCCTCGGAGAGGTCCGCGAGCGCGAGGACCGACTGCAGCAACGCCTCGACGATCCGCAGCGAGGCGGCGAGGTCGACCCCGGCGTGGCGCGCGTTCTCGCGCGTCGACTCCAGCCGCGAGGCGGTCGCGTGCGCCTCGGCGGCCAGCGCGCCGGCGGCGTCGGCGAGCGCGCCCATCAGCGTCGTCTGGTCCTGGGCGGCGGCCGCGATCGACTCCGAGGCGCGGCGCACCGCGTCGGACGCAGTGGCGACCGTGTGCGCGAAGGCAGCGAGACGCGGCGCGTCGGTGTGCACGGGGCCCTCTTCAGGCGGCGAGCAAGTACGGGCGGAGCGCCCGCATGAACGCCCCGAAGCGCAGGTCGTTCTCCTCGCTGCTGGGCAGTTCCGTGTACACGACGACCACCCAGCGTGAAGAGTCGGCGAGGGTGAGGATTCCCCCGTCGTGGCAGACCTCGTCGGTGTCGCCGGTCTTGTGGGCGAACGCGTCGCCGGGTTCGAGGCCGCGCGAGAGCTTCACGTCCCACCACGAAGTCGCGAGGATGCGGCGTAGGTCGGCGGCGAGCGGGACGCGGTCCTCGGCGACCGCGGCGAAGACCGCCGCCGCCTCGCGGGCCGGGAAGTCGTTGATCCCGGTCGTCTCCGGGTCGACGATCCGCGGCATCGCGCCCGTGAGCTTGCGGCGGAAGAACGTCGCGCCGAAGCCGAGCGCATGGACGTCCTGGGTCGCCTGGCCGCGGCCCAGGACGTCGTAGAACTGGTTCGTCGCGACGTTGTCCGAGCGCTGGAGCATGTACGTGGTCAGCTCCTCGACAGTGGCCGTGTAGCCGGGGACGATCGGCGAGGGGGCATCATTGGAGGTCGCATTGCGCGGGTCGATCGTGACCGGCGTGTCCCAGCGCAGGCGGCCGTCGACGATCGCCTGGCAGACGGCGACGGCGAGGGGGACCTTGAGCATCGAGGCGGGGTAGATCGTGCGCCCGTCGTCGCGGCTCCAGGCCGGCCCGCCCGGGGCGAGGCTATGGACGTAGATGGGCGCGTTGCCCAGCCCGGCCGCGTCGGCGAGGGACGCGAGGTCCGGAGACATCAGTGGTTTGTGCAAGCGGGTACTTGCACGAATCCAAATTGTGCGGTAGGGTGTCCGTGCAAGTACCCACACGCATGAGACCGATGAACGATATTCAGCTTCACGACGCACTCCGTTTGCACGCCGACGACCAGGACGCCCGTTCCAAGGTCGCCGCTGCGGTCGACAGCTTGCTCGCCAAAAAGAAGGGGACGCCCCGCCTGACGGTCGTCCTCGACGGCGAGCGCCTCCCCGCCGAGACGGTCGCGGCCCTGGTGACCGGGCTGCGGCGCGTCCGCGAACGCGGCGGCGCGATCGCCGTCGCCCCCGCGACCCCCGAGGTCCGAGACGCGCTCGCGGTGACCGGGCTCGACCGGGTCTTCGCCTTCCCGCTGATCCCGGACGAGCAGACCGGCCCGCGGACCAACCTGCTTCGCCGCATGATGGCGGCCTCGTTCGCCGCGGCGCTCGCGTTCGTCGGGCTGACGATCTACGCGCAGGCCGACCCGGCGCCATCGCCGGCCGCGACGGTCGCCTCGGCGGCGCCCGCGACGACGTTCGAGCACCCGGTCGAGCCGCTGGCGATCCTCGGGCGCGTCGAAGAGCGCAACCCGAGCCTCAGCTCGTACCAGGGCCGGCTGCACGTCGACCTGCGGCTGACCTCGTTCCCGTTCATCAGCCAGCACCTCGACGGCACGACGTACTACAAGCGCCCGTCGAACTACGAGGTCGTCTTCGACCGCGTCCCGGCGCTCGCGAAGGGTTTCGACAAGATGTTCACCGACGTCGGCGACCCGTCGAGCTGGGACAAGCGCTTCGCCATGACCTACGAGGGCGAGCGCGACTACCAGGGCCGCAAGGACCTCGAGCTGCGGCTCGTCCAGCGCGTGCGCGGGATGATCGACCACGAGACCGTTCTCGTCAACCCGAGCACGTGGGTGATCGACTCGATTCGCTACGACTACTACAACGGCGGACACATCACGATGACGCAGACGTTCCGCGACGTCGGCGGCTACTGGATGCTCGCCGAACAGCGCGCCGAAATCGCGATTCCCTACGCCCGTGCGGTCGCGCACGGGTCCTACACCGACTACAAGACCAACGTCGCGATCGACGACGCGGTCTTCACGAAGAAGAACAAGTAAATGATTCCGACCGGCCAGCGCAACCACACCGGCGTCGAGGAGACGCGCGCGAAGATTATCTCCGCCGCGCGCGAGCTGTTCGAGCGCAACGGCACGCGCGGTACCACGACGCGCGAGGTCGCCGAGCGCGCCGGCGTCAACGAAGCGACGCTGTTCCGCCACTTCGGCTCGAAGCGCGCGCTGCTCGACGCGATGCGCGAGAGCCTCTGCGGGATCGAAGAGCTGCGCTCGGTGCTGGCTACGCTCCCGGGCGAGGACCTGGCCGCCGACCTGAAGACGCTGGCCTATCACGTCGTCGATCGCATGCTCGCGAAGCGGGCGATGATGTGCGTCTCGCTCGCCGAGGACGCCGCCGGCACCGACGACTCGCCCGAGTGGCGCGGCCCCGCGCAGATACTGGCCGATCTCTCCGCCTACTTCACCGCCAAGGTGGCGGCCGGCGCGATGCGCGGCGAACCGCAGTTCGTGGCGCGCTACTTTTTGGGCACCCTCTTTTCATACGTCGTGGGGCGCAAGCTCTGGGACAGCGTCGTGCCCGACCGGTCCACGGTCGACGCGATCGTCGAAGTCTTCCTGAACGGAGTCTCAGCGTAACATGGAAACGCGCACCGAAGCGCCTCCGCAGCAACAGCGGCCCTCCGGCGGAGGGGACCGACCGGCGCCGCCGGAGCCGCCCACCGAGACCCCGGCGAGGCGCCGGCGGCCGCCGCTCGCCGTCATCATCATCGGCGCGCTCGTCGTCATCGCGGGGCTGATCTTCGGGATCCGCTACCTCGCGTACGCGACCTCGCACCAGACGACCGACGACGCGCGCGTCGACGCCGACACCGTCACCGTGACGAGCAAGATTCAGGAGCGCGTCGCGCAGATTCTGGTCGATACGAACCAGCCCGTTCGCAAGGGCCAGATCATCGTGCGGCTCGACGACACCGACGAGCAGGCCGCGCTGCAGCAGGCGAAGGCCGCGCTCGACGCGCAGCGTGCCTCGGCCCGCGCGGCGCAGGAGAACGTCGCGCTGACCCGCGCGACCGTCGCCGCGCAGACGACGCAGGGCCAGGGCGGAATCGCCGCCGCGAACAGCTCGATCCAGAACGCGCAAGCGCAGACGCAGTCGGCGCAGGAACAGGCCCAGGCCGCCAACGCCGCGATCGCGCAGGCGCAGGCGCAGCTGCGGGTCGCGCAGTCGCAGGTACCCGCGGCGCGCGCCGCGCTCAACCGCGCGAACGCGGACCTCGCGCGCTACGCCGCGCTGGTGCGAACCGGCGACATCGCCTCGCAGCAGCTCGACGCGCAACGCGCCGCGCAGGCCCAGGCGCAGTCGCAGTACCAGAGCGCGCTCGACAACGTCGCCGCCGCACAGACCGCGGTCACGCAAGCGCAGGCGCGCTACACGTCGGCGATCGCCGCCGCCACCGCCGCCAACGCCGGCATCGGCGCGCAGCAGGGGCAGCTGACGACCGCGCAAGGCCGCCTCAGCGAGAGCGACAACCCGTTCCGCGTCTCGTCGTCGCAGGCGCAGGCCGATGCCGCCGTCGCGCAGGCCGGCTCGCTTCAGGCGCAGGTGAAGACCGCGCAGGACCGCGTCGCCTACACGGTGATCCGCTCCCCGATCGACGGCACCGTCGGCGAGAAGAACGTCGAAATCGGCACGTCGGTTCAGGCGGGACAGTCGCTGATGACGCTCGTGCCGAGCACCGGCGTCTACATCACCGCGAACTACAAAGAGACGCAGCTCGGAAACATCAAGGTCGGCCAGGACGTCGACGTCGAGGTCGACGCGTACAAGGGCACGACGTTCCACGGCAAGGTCACCGCGATCGCACCGGCGTCGCAGAACACGTTCAGCCTCGTGCCCGCGCAGAACGCGACCGGCAACTTCGTGAAGGTCACCCAGCGCATCCCCGTCCGCATCGTCGTCGACAACGCACCACCGGACAAGCCGTTGCGCGTCGGGATGTCGGTCGTGACGTCGATCGAGGTCAAGAAGTAGTCGATGTCGCGCTCACGTCCCCTCGCGCTCGCGCTGGCCGCGGGTATCTTCGCCGCGCCCGTCATCTCGGGCGCCTCCGCGCGCGCCCAAACGCCCGCGCCGTCGCAGCCGAGCGCTGCACCGGCGCCGCAGTCCATGGCGCCACAGCCGCAACAGTCCACCATGGCACCGGTGTCGGCGCCGTCCGCGGTACCGCAGCCCATGATGACTGGCGTGCCGTACACGCCAGCCCCGCAGATCACGCCTGGCACGCCGACCGCGCCCAGCGGGTCGACGACGCCTGGCGCACACGCGATGCCCGGCGCCGCAGGCGCGCAGGGCTCGGGTGGTGCAGGGCTTCCGCCGCCTCCCCAGGTGGTGATGCCGCCGGTGCCAAGCATCGCGCCGGGGTTCAGCTCGCCGATCAACGCCGTCCCGAACGGTGAGCTGGTCGGCGTGCAGCAGGAGCCGTTCGTCGGCCTGACGCTGCAGGACGCGATCGCGATGGCGTTACAGCGCAACACCGACCTCGCGGTCGCGCAGTCGAACCGCAGCATCGCGAACTACCAGATCGTCGCGGCCGAAGGCGCATACGACGTGCGCTTCCAGCTCGTCCCGTCGTACTCGCACAGCGTCACGCCCGCGGTCAGCTCGTTCCAGGCCGGTCCGAACGGCGGCCCCGTCACCCAGGACACGGCCGGCGCGACCGCCGGCGTGCGCGGACTGACGCAAACCGGCGGCCAGTACAGCGTCGGCGTCACCGGCACGCGCATCACCTCGAACTCGACGATCAACAGCTACAACCCGTTCTACGAAACCGCCCTTCAGTTGAGCCTGACGCAGCCGCTCGCCAGGGGCGCCGCGATCGACCAGCAGCGTTTGCAGGTGCGGCTCGCGCGCACGAACGCCGTGATCCAGAACGACGTCGCGCTCACGCAGGCGTCGAACACGGTCGTGCAGGTCTCGAACGCCTACTACGATCTCGTCGCCGCGTGGCGCAACGTCGCAATTCAAGAAGAAGGGCTGCGTAACGCGCAGGCCCAGGCCGCCTCGAACGCGCGCCTCGCCGCACGCGGCGCCGTCGCGCCGACCGACATCGTCGAAGCGAACACGCAGGTCAACGTCTTCCAGGACAACGTCTTCTCGGCGCTCCAGAACGTGCAGCACTTGCAGACGCAGATCAAGTCGCTGATCCTCGCCAACCCCGGCGACCCGGTCTGGTTCGCGAACCTCGTCCCGACGACCGCGGTCGCGATCGTCCCGCAGGAACCGTCGCTCGACGCGCTCGTCACCTCGGCGATCGCGAACCGCCCCGAAGTCGCGCAACTCCGCGCGCAGCGCGAGAACGCATACACCAACGTCGCGTACGCGAGGGACCAGCTGCGCCCGCAGATCGACGTCGGCGTCGGCTACACGTCGAACGGCTTTGCGGGCAACCCGCTCAACCCGGCCGCGAACCCCATCTTCGGCCTCTTCGCGCAGCAGATCACCGCGATCAATCAGCTCGTCGCGCGCTCGAATGCCGCCAACCCCGGCGCACCGCCGATCACGCCGATCACGGTAAACTTCGGCAGCCTGCCGCCGTACCAAACCGGCAAGCTCGGCCAATCATTCCAGAACCTGCTCGACAACCGCTTCCCGAGCTACAGCGCACAGCTGACGATCCAAGTCCCCCTCGGCAACCGCACCGCAAAAGCCGACTACGCGATCGCCCAAGAACAAGCACGTCAAGTCTCGCTGCAAGAAACGGCCGTCCTCCAACGCATCCGCTCCGAAGCAGTCAACGCGATCCAAGGCCTGCGCGAAGCGCAATATCGCGTCATCGCCGCCCGCGCCGCGCGCGAAGCCGCGCAGCGCGTCCTCCTCGGCGAACAACGCCGCTTCCAAGCCGGCACCTCGACGACGTTCTTGGTCCTGCAACGCCAACTCGACGTCGCCAACCAAGAAGGCCGCGAACTCCAAGCCCAAACCGACCTCGACAAAGCCATCGTCGAACTGAGCCGAGTCAGCGGCGGCATCTTCGCCCAAAACAACATCGACACCACCGCTTTGGGCGGCACCACGTTGAACGCCGCCTCACCAACCCAAAGCGTCCTCCCCCCGACGAGCACCGCCACCCCACCCCCCGTCACCCGCCGCCCGCTGTAGAGGCCTCGCCGACAGGACGCGACAGGCCGCCCAGCTGTAAGGCAGGGCGGCTTTTCCTTTGCAAAATAGGATTCGCCGCATACTTGAAACGTCCGTTACAAGTATGCTAGGATGTGGGTGTGGCGCGGACTGCGGATGAGCAGCGGCGCGTGGAGCTGTTGGAGCGCATCGTCGACTACGTCATGGCGAACGGATTGGCGGAGCTTTCGCTGCGCCCGCTCGCTGAGGCCGTGGGTTCGAGTCCGCGGGTGCTGCTGTACTATTTCGAGTCGAAGGAGGCGTTGGTCGACGCCGTGATGCTGCGCGCGCGCGAGCGTCAGCGTGCGATCTTTGCGGACTTGCCGCGCAATCCGGCGTCGTATCGCGAGACGGTGCGCGCGGCGTGGGACGTGATGAGCGCGTCGCAGCATGAAGGCGTGTTCCGGTTGTTTTTCGAGGTGTACGGGCTTGCGTTGCAAGATACGACCCGATTCCCGGGTTTTCTCGATCGCGCGGTCGGCGACTGGCTCGACTATCTCGAACCGAGCGCCCGTGCGAACGGGTATTCGCCGGACGATGCGCGCGCGTTCGCCTCGATGATGCTCGCGGGATACCGCGGATTTCTGCTCGACCTGTGCGCCACGCGCGACCGCGCACGGCTCTCGCGGGCGGTCGACCTCTGGATCGACGCACTCGATGCGCTGCCGGCCCCGAACGGATCGGGCGACGGCGACCACGCCTGCGACGAGGACTGTTAGCAGGCAATTTTTCCAAGGCCGCGGCCCGGCGGTCGCGCTACGATCTCCGACGTGAAAGGAGCCGCTCCATGAATCCCGGTCATCGTCCGAGCCGCGGCGCGATCAGCTTCATCTTCGTGACGCTGGCGCTCGACTCGATCGCGCTCGGCGTCGTCGCGCCGGTCTTCGTTCCGCTGGTCGAGCATTTTCTGCACGGCGACGTGCGTCGCGCCGCGGCGGTGGTCGGCGGGTTCGGGACGGTGTTCGCGCTGATGCAGTTCGTGTGGGCGCCGTTTCTCGGCGTGCTCTCGGACCGTTTCGGACGCAAGCCCGTCGTCGTGCTCGCGAATATCGGGATGGGAATTGATTACGCCGTGATGGCACTCGCGCCGAGCCTCTTCTGGCTGCTGGCCGGGCGCATCGTCTCGGGGATCACCGCGGCGAACGCGACGACGGCGAGCGCGTACATCGCGGACGTGACGCCGCCGGAAAAGCGGGCCAGCGCGTTCGGGATGATCGGCGCGTCGTTCGGGCTGGGCTTCGTGCTCGGTCCGGCGATCGGCGGACTCTGCGGACAGGTCGATCCGCACCTGCCGTTTTGGGTCGCGGGCGCGCTGTGTCTGCTGAACGGCATCTACGGGGCGTTCGTGCTGCCGGAGTCGCTGCGGCCGGAACATCGTGCGATTCGCTTCCCGTGGGCGAAGGCGAACCCGTTCGGTTCGTTCGTGCTGCTGCGGCGTCATCACGAGCTGACGACGCTCGCGCTCGTCACGTTCGCCAGCAATCTAGCCGGGATCGTGATGCAGTCGACGTGGGTGCTGTACGTCACCTACCGCTACGGCTGGGGCCCGGGGATGACCGGCGTCTCGCTTGCCGTCGTCGGTGTCTTCTCCGTGATCGCGCAGGCGATGGTGGTCGGCCGGTTCGTCAAACGCTACGGCGAACGCACCTCGCTCTTCGCGGGGATTCTGTTCGGATTCGCCGGGCTCGTCGGCTGCGGGCTCGCGCCGAACGGGTGGGTGTTCTTCGTCGCGATCCTCCCGCTCTGTCTGTGGAGCCTCGCGCCCGCGGCGAGTCAGGCAATGATGACCCGCCGCGTCGCGCCGCAGGAGCAGGGTGAGCTCCAGGGTGCGATCGGCTCGATTCGCGGTCTCGCGATGCTCTTCGGCCCGTCGATCTACACGACGGCGTTCGGCCTCGGCATCGCGCACGCGCTCCCCGGCGCCGCGTGGTTCCTCGGCGCCGCGATCATCCTCGCCGCGCTCCTTCCCGTGCTGCGCCCAGCACCGGTCGAAGGCAGTGCGCTCGCGGCCGACGCGGCGTGAGCTGCACCGCCGCGACTACTCGCGGAAAGTAGTAGTCGCGGTCGACGCCGTCGTAGCGGCCGCTGCGCATGCAGCACTTCTTGAAACCGGCGCGTCGAGCCGCAGGGGCACGGATCATTGCGCCCGAGTTTCTCGACCAGCTCTTTGTCGCCGTGGACGACGCGGTCGCCACGCTTGACGTTGGTTTCCGACGGGTATCCCGTGCGGCGCTTACTGCTCCGTGTAAAAGCTGGGCAGCGCGTCGTAGTCGATCTCGTGTCCCATGATGAACCTCCTCGTGGACAACGAGCGCGATCTTACTGCGAGACAGTCCCCGGCGTCAAGCCGGCGTGTTTACAGCTTTGACGCGGCGGCCGCGTCGACGAACCAGCGGAGGTCGCCGTCGGCGGGGTGGACGAGTTGTGAGGGGTAGACGTCGGTTTGGCGCGGGCCGTCGAGCACGCCGCGGAGGGAGTCGGCTTTTTCCGCGCCGCCGGCGGTGATCATCACGTGGCGCGCCGCGTTGATTGCGCGCGGGGTTAGGGTGATGCGCCAGCGGTCGAGTTGCGGCACGTAGTGCGCGATGCAGCGCTTGTCCTTGTCGATCGCGGCGATCGTTCCCGGGAAGAGTGAGGCGGTGTGGCCGTCGGGGCCCATACCGAGCAGGATCAGGTCCAGCCGCGGCGTTTCGCCGAGTTCGCGTTGGAGGACCGCGTCGTAGTCGGCGGCGGCGGCGCTCGGATCGTCTTCGCCGCGCATCCGGTGCACCTGTCCCGCGCTGATTCCGAGGGGGTCGAGCAGCGTCTCGCGGTTCATCTTGTAGTTCGAGTCCTTGTCGTCCGGCGGCACGCAGCGCTCGTCGCCGAACCAGAACACGATCCGGGTCCAGTCGAGCGCCGTCTTCCGCGGCGGCACGACAAGCAGCGCGTTGACGGCGCGCGGCGTCGACCCGCCGGCGAGCGCGACGTGCACGAAATCGCGCTGCGCGAGCGCCCCGCCGACGACGGAAACGATGTGGTCGGCCGCCGCCACGGCGAGCGCGGCGGGGTCGGGAAGGACGGTGACGTTGGACCGGTCGGCCATGAAGAGAAGAAGCGCCCCGAGAGCGGAGCGCTCCTTCCAGACGAGCCAGTCGGGCGACGGCTCAGATGCCGTGGCGGCAGCTGCCTCCGACGGCGTCGAAGTCGATCATGAAGTTGTAGCCGGGCTGCGACTCGAGCGAACCCTGTTCGGGCGTCTGCAGCGGGCCGAGGGGCGTGTTGCCGCAGTATTCGACGAGCGGTTTGCGGGTGTAGAGGCCGTGCAGTGGATCGGCGTTCGCGTAGCCCAGGAGCGTTTTGCCGTCGTCGGTACGGACGGAGATGCTCGCCGTCTGGCGGACGACGGTGCCTTGCGCCGCGGGAGCGGTGCTGGTTGCGGTGCTCGTTTGCGCGGAAGCCGCGGATGCGGTCAGGGCCAGCGCGAGCGCGACGACGGCGGTGTGGATGCGGGCGGTCATGGATTCCTCCGGAACACGGAGCGCACGCAGCGTGCGTTCCTTCGCACGCATATTTTCTCACCGTAACGTATCGTGGTCCAATATCGGTTTAGCGTAAAGTCATCGCGATCCGTTATGGAAGCCGGCGGCGGCTTGGACCTCGCCGAAGAGCGCCGCGAGGGCGGCCGAGCTGGCGTCGCGCCGGGAGACGATTCCGAAGCGCAGGATGTGGCGCGGCGTCACCTCGGCGAAGTGGACACCGCGCACGCCAAGCTCGCGGGCAGCGCCGCTCAGGATGGCGATCCCGAGGCCGGCCGCGACGAAGCCGAGCGCGATGCGCCCGTCGGTTGCCTCCTGCGCGATCCGCGGCGCGAAGCCGCCGCGCCGGCACAGGGCGATGACGTCGTCGAAGACCGACTCGCCGAACGCGCGCGAGATCATGATCCAGTCCTCGTTCGCCAGCTCCTTCATCGCGACCGACCGGCGCTTGGCGAGCCGGTGGGAGCGCGGGACGACCACGAACGCCGGATATTCCGAGATCGGGAACGTCGTCAGCTCGTCGTCCTCGACGCTTTCCGTGAGGCGAACGAACCCGCAGTCCAGCTCGCCGCTGCGAACCAGCGCGATCTGCGCCGAGGACTGCATCTCGCGCAGGTCGAGCGCGACCTGCGGGCGTCGGCGCCGGAACGCGCGCAGGATTGCGGTCATCTCGCGGGCCGGGAACACACGCGCGTAGCCGACGACCAGCCGGCCGAGCACGCCGTCGCCGCCCAAGCGCGCGACGCGCGCGACGTCGTCGCTCGCGTCCAGCGCGCGCTTCGCCTGCTTGAGGACGAGCTTCCCGGTCTCGGTCAGGCGGACGCGCCGCCCGACCCGCTCGAACAGCGTCACACCCAGCTCTTCTTCGAGCTTCGCGACTTGGGCGCTCAGCGCGGGCTGTGCGATCAGCAGGTCCTCGGAGGCGCGGGTGAAGCTCTCGTGCTGCGCGACCCCGACGAAGTAGCGCAGCTGCCGCAGTTCCATGCGGCCAGTATAACGCAGCCTATGGGTCTGTAACCTCCGCAATATTCCGTAGTACGGAGCGCCATGAATACAGCGTTCTTAGTCGGATTCGGGCTCCTGGTTCTCGCAACGTTCGCCTCGCTGCTGGCGGTGCTCGTGGCGCGTTCTCGGCAGAACGGAAACCGCCGCACCTAGTCAGCCCAGGAGCGTGCCCGCGCTTCGCAGCGCCGTCTCGAACAGATCGTCGGTTCCGGATTCGAGGACGGCGCGTTCGAGGAGCGAGGCGTTGTCGATCGCCTGCAGTGTGAACAGGCGCGGGTCGCGCGCATGTTCGCCCTCGACCCAGACGCGCACGACGTTCGGCTCTTCGCCCGTGACCTCGCCGTGGTACCAGGACGTCTCGCTGTCGAGACAGACGCTCTGCACGCGGCGAATCTCACCCGCGCGCGCGCGCTCGAACTGGACGATATTTCCTTCGCCATCGGCGAAGGCGTCGCGGCCGGTTGCGGACCAGCCGAGGCGGCTCGCGAGCCAGCCGGCGAGGTAGTACGCCTCCGCGTCGGAACCGCTGCTGATCCGCAGGCGGCGGATGCTGTACAGCTCGCTCAGCAGGTTCGGATCGTCGAAGAAGTTCGCGATCATGTCCTGCCACGGGCGCAGGCGCAGCCACGCGAGATCGCGCAGCGCGACCTCGGGGTGCTCGGCGTGGAATTGCGCGAGGTGACGAACCTCCTCTGCCTCGCGGACGTCGCCCGACGAGTCGACCAGCAGCGTTCCGGCGAACGGGAGCAGCGCGAGGAAGACGCGCTCGTTCTCTTCGGTCGAGCCCGTCCACCACAGCAGCGTCGGGACCGTCGCCGAGCAGAGCGTCGCGACGTAGGAAACGACCTCCTCGGGCGCCGCGCCGGCGACGTCGACCTCGACGCGCTCGCCGCGCACGGTCACTTGCGCGTGCTCCGCGTCGTGCCAGCCGGTCGTGATCGTCGCACCGCTGCGGCGCGCACCGGTGTTGTCGAGCACGAGCGTGAACGACGGATGCTTGCGGCCGAGCTTGTCGGCGCGTTCGAGGACCCACTCGCGGCGCTCGGGATCGTCGACCCAGACGATCAAATTCAGCGTCGAGGTCGAAAGCTTCGCGTGCGAAAGCTCACCCCGGATCGCTTCGAGCGAGGTGGGGACCGTGGAGGACTCGCTTCTCATATCTTCCGCCATTCCCGATCGTCCATCGCCAGCATCCGGTCGGCCGACGGCGGCCCCTGGCTCCCGGCGCTGTAGTTCGGGAAGCTCTCGTCGGCCGTGTTCTGCCAGCGGTCGAGCACCGGCATCACGATCTGCCAGGCCGTTTCGACCGCATCCCAGCGCGTGAAGAGCGTCGCGTCGCCGCGCATCGCGTCACCGACGAGGCGTTCGTACGCCGGCGCCGAGACGACGCCGAAACCGGTGCCGTAGTTGAAGTCCATCGAGACCGAGCGGATGTGCATCTTCGGTCCTGGTACCTTGGCGTTGAAGCGCAGCGAGATTCCTTCCTCGGGCTGAATCTTCATCACGAGCACGTTGTTGTCGAGCAGGTCGCCGGCCTCGCCGAACAACCGGTGCGGCAGCGAGCGGAAGCGGATCGCGATCTCCGACTTCTTGCGCGCGAGCCGCTTTCCGGAGCGCAGGTAGAACGGTACGTCGGCCCAGCGCCAGTTGTCGACCAGCAGCTTCACGGCGGCGTACGTTTCGGTGTTCGATTCTTCGCGCACGTCGGGTTCTTCGCGGTAGCCGGGAACCGGCGTGCCGGCGTTCGAGCCCGCGTCGTACTGGCCGCGCGCCGAGTCGAGCGTCACGCGGGTGCGCTCGATCGGGCGCACCGCACGCAGCACCTTGAACTTCTCGTCGCGGATCGAGTCGGCGTCGGCCGCGACCGGCGGCTCCATCGCGACGAGCGCGAGCAGGTTCATCACGTGGTTCTGGATCATGTCGCGCAGCGCGCCGGCGTTGTCGTAGTAGCCGCCGCGGCCCTCGACGCCGACCGTCTCGGCGGCAGTGATCTGCACCGAGTCGATGTAGCGCCGGTTCCAGATGGGCTCGAAGATGACGTTCGCGAAGCGCAGCGCCATGATGTCCTGGACCGGCTCTTTGCCGAGGTAATGGTCGATGCGGTAGACGAGCTTCTCGTCGAAGACCTTCGAGACTTCGGCCTGCAGCGCGCGCGCCGAGTCGAGGTCGGTTCCGAACGGCTTCTCGATGATGATGCGCGACCAACCCTGCTTGTTGGTGCGCGGCCCGAGGCCCGCGGCGTCGAGGTGCTCGATGATCGTCGCGAAGACCGACGGCGGCGTGCTCAGGTAGAAGAGGCGATTTCCGGCGGTTCCGAGCTCGCGGTCGTTCTTTTCGAGGACCTCGCGCAGCGCGTGGTAGCACGCGACGTCGTCGAAGTCGCCGGGGACGTACGCGAGGTGCTTCGCGAAGTCGCTCCAGAGCGGCTCCTTGGCTTGGCCGCTGCGCGAGAACTCGTCGACCGAGCGGTGCATCTGGTCGCGGAACTCGTCGTCGGTGTACTGCGAGCGCGAGAAGCCGACGATCCCGTAGTTCGCGGGCAAGATGCCGTCGAGCCGCAGATTCCACATCGCGGGCATCAGCATGCGCTTCATCAAATCGCCGCTGGCGCCGAAGAAGACGACGTTGCACGGGTCCGCGATCCGGTCGGACGCGAGCCCTTTGCGGAGTGGGTTGACCGCCGCGGCGGCGCTTTGGGTGGCCGTCGTGCCCGCCATGTCTATTCCCCTTCGGCTTTGATCGCGTGGCCGCCGAACTGATTGCGCAGCGCGGCGATCACCTTCGCGCTGAACGACTCCTCTTGCCGGGAGACGAAGCGCGAGAGGAGCGACATCGTGATCACCGGCGCCGGAACGTCCTCGTCGATCGCGGCCTGCACCGTCCAGCGGCCCTCGCCGGAATCGGCGACCCAGCCGCGCACCTTCGCGAGGTCGGGGTCTTCTTTCAGCGCCAGCTCCAGCAGTTCCAGCAGCCACGAGCGCACGACCGAGCCGTAGCGCCAGATCGACGCGAGCTGGTGCAGGTCGTACGTGTACTCGGACTTCTCCATGATCTCGAAGCCCTCGCCGTAGGCGGCGAGCATCCCGTACTCGATCCCGTTGTGGACCATCTTCGAGAAGTGGCCGGCACCGCTTGGCCCGACGTGCGCGTAGCCACCCTCCGGCGCGAGCGTGAGAAACACCGGCTCGACGCGCTTCACGGCGTCGTCGTCGCCACCGACCATCAGGCAGTAGCCGTTGGCGAGCCCCCACACGCCACCCGAGGTCCCCGCATCGACGAACGCGACCTGCTTCTCTTTCGAGCGGGCATAGCGCGCCTTCGAGTCGGTCCACTTCGAGTTGCCGCCATCGATGATCGCGTCGCCCGGCGCGAGCAGCTTCAGCAAGTCGTTGACCGTTGCGTCGGTCGGATCGCCGGACGGCACCATGATCCAGACCGCACGCGGCGCCTGCAGCTTCGAGACGAGGTCTTCGAGCGACGACGCGCCGGTCGCGCCGTCGCCGACCGACCGCTGGACCGCCGCCGGATCGCGGTCGTACGCGACCACCGCATGCCCGCCGCGAATGAGGCGCGTCGTCATGTTCGCCCCCATCCGGCCCAGGCCAATCATCCCGATCTGCACGCGTGCTCCTGTCTTCGGTGGTGTTGGTTTAGGTTTTCGCGGTGACTGCGGCTTCGAGCGCGCTTGCGAGCGCGGCGAGGCCGGCCTTCGGATCGCCCGGGAAGTGGATGCGAATTCCGCGGCGGCTGCGTTTGTCGAGCGACTCGAAGTCGCCCAGCGCCTGCGCGCGCTGCAGCGTGCGGAAGCCGACCATTCCGGGGATCGCCAGATCGTACGGCGCGTCGTAGGTGATCTGGAAGAACACGCCGCTGTTCGGGCCGCCCTTGTGAAGCTGGCCGGTCGAGTGCAGGAAGCGCGGGCCGAAGCCGACCGTCGTCGCGACGCGCAGCGCGTCGCGCACCGTCGTGCGGATGCGGCGGAGTGCGGCCTCGTCGTCGGCGTCCATCGGAACGTACGCGTTGAACGCGACGTAGTCGCCGGCGCGAATCTGGTCGGCGATCGCCGCGACGGCGCTGGCGAGGTCGGTGCCGAGCGCCGCGGCGTGCGAGCCGCCGAGCGGGTAGATCAGCGCGTCGGTCGTGCGGACGCGCGGCTCCGGCTCGGCGAACGTGCCGCGCGTCGTCAGCTCGGCCAGCAGCCGCTTCGTGTTGTCCTTCGACTCCTGGACGTTGGGCTGGTCGAACGCGTCGATCCCAAGCACCGCGCCGGCCGCCGCCGTCGCGATCTCCCACAGGTAGAACTGCTCGCCGACGTCGCGCGTGTCGTTCATCGCCAGGCGGATCACCGGATGACCGGCGGCTTCCAACTCGTCGAGCCGCGCGAGGGTCTCCGCATCACCGGCGAGCGTCGCGCCGACGTACGCGAACACGCGGTCCTCGCCGTACACGGAGACGGCACCGAGCGGCTCGCCCTCGATCGGGACGATCCCCGTCCCCGACTTGCCGGTCGACTCGGCGACGAGCTGTTCGGCCCATGCGCCGAACGCCGCGACCGACGGATGCGTGAGGATCGTCAGCTTGTCGCGGCCGGCCTTCGCGAGCGCGCCGATCGCGGCGCCGAAGCGCAGCGCGGGTGCGTCCTGAACGGGGACGGTCGGTGCGTTGGCGTGCATCGCGTTGATCGCGCGGTCGAGGATCGCGGCGACGTCGTAGCCGGCGAGTGCCGCCGGAACCATCCCGAAGTACGAGAGTGCCGAGTAGCGCCCGCCGATGTTCGGGTCGTTGACGAAGACGCGCAGGAACCCGGTCTCGCGCGCTTCTTTTTCGAGCTTGGTGCCGGGATCGGTGATCGCGACGAAGTGGTCGGCGGCGTTGGCGGCGCCGACCGTCTGCTGCGCGCGCTGGTAGAAGTAGCGGAAGAATGCGTCGGGCTCGGTCGTCGTCCCCGACTTCGAGGCGACGATGAAGAGCGACTTCGCGACGTCGAGTTGCTCGTCGAGCGCCTTGATCTGCTGTGGGTCGGTCGAGTCGAGGACGTGCAGCGCCGGGAAGCCCGGCGT
>JAFAMK010000394.1 GCA_019233415.1 Vulcanimicrobiota bacterium | reverse complement strand
CCCGCGGCGAGATCCTCGAGCTCAAGGGCACGATCAACACGATGGTCGACCAGCTCAACGCCTTCGCGGGCGAGGTGACGCGCGTCGCGCGCGAGGTCGGCTCCGAAGGGATCCTCGGTGGGCAGGCGCAGGTCCAGGGCGTCAGCGGGACGTGGAAGGACCTCACCGACTCGGTCAACTCGATGGCGGCGAACCTCACCAATCAGGTTCGCAACATCGCGAAGGTCACCACCGCCGTCGCGAACGGCGACCTCTCGAAGAAGGTCACGGTCGACGTGCGCGGCGAGATGCTGGAGCTGAAGGACACGATCAACACGATGGTCGACCAGCTCAACGCCTTCGCGTCGGAAGTCACGCGCGTCGCGCGCGAGGTCGGTTCCGAAGGGATCCTCGGCGGTCAGGCCGCCGTCCCCGGCGTCGCCGGCACGTGGAAGGACCTCACCGACTCGGTGAACCGGATGGCCGGCAACCTGACGAATCAGGTCCGCGGGATCGCGAAGGTTGTCACCGGCGTCGCGAACGGCGACCTGCAGCGCAAGCTCGTCCTCGACGCGAAGGGCGAGATCGCGGAGCTCGCCGACACGATCAACGGGATGATCGACACGCTGGCGATCTTCGCCGACCAGGTCACCTCGGTCGCGCGCGAGGTCGGTTTCGAAGGGAAGCTCGGCGGACAGGCCGAGGTTCCCGGCGCCGCGGGCCTGTGGCGCGACCTGACGGACTCCGTCAACCAGCTCGCCGCGCAGCTGACCTCGCAGATTCGCGCGATCGGCGACGTCGCGACGGCCGTGACGAAGGGCGACCTCTCGCGTACGATCGACGTCGGCGCGCAGGGCGAAGTCGGCCAGCTCACCGAGAACGTCAACGAGATGATCCGGAACCTGCGCGACACGACGCGCAAGAACCAAGAGCAGGACTGGCTCAAGACCAACCTCGCGCGGTTCTCCGGGATGCTCCAGGGCCAGAAAGACATCAAGACCGTCGCGAAGCTCATCATGTCGGAGCTCGCGCCGCTGGTCAACGCGCAGGTCGGCATCTTCTACCTGAACGAGCCGCTCGACGAGACGCCACTACTACGCTACACCGCCGGCTACGCGGCGCCGCGGCGCCGCGGGACGCTGCAGTTCTCGCCCGGCGAAGGGCTCGTCGGCCAGTGCGTCGCCGAAAAAGAACGCATCCTCGTCGCGAACGCGCCGGCCGACTACCTGCAGGTCACCTCGGGTGCCGGCCACGCGCAGCCGCTCAACGTCGTCGTCCTGCCGGTGCTCTTCGAGGGCGACGTCAAGGCGGTGATCGAGCTGGCGTCGTTCGACCACTTCAGCGACAACCACTTGCTCTTCCTCGACCAACTCACGCAGTCGATCGGCATCGTCCTCAACACGATCGCGGCGAACATGCGGACCGAGGAACTCCTCAAGCAGTCGCAGTCGCTGACGATCGAGCTGCAGTCGCAGCAGGACGAACTCCAGCAGACCAACGAGGAGCTGGAAGAAAAAGCGCGCCTACTGGCCGAGCAGAACGAAGAGGTCGAGAAGCGTACGCGCGAGATCGAGGAAGCGCGGCGCGCGCTCGAGCAGAAGGCCGAGCAGCTCGCCCTCACCTCGAAGTACAAGTCGCAGTTCCTCGCCAACATGTCGCACGAGCTGCGCACGCCGCTGAACTCGCTGCTGATCCTCTCCAAGCAGCTCAGCGACAACAAGGAACAGAACCTCAGCATCAAGCAGGTCGAGATGGCGCACACGATCCGCCGCGCCGGCTCCGACCTGCTCACGCTGATCAACGACATCCTCGACCTCTCGAAGATCGAGTCGGGGACGACCTCGGTCGACATCACCGAGCAGCGCATCACCGACATCTGCGACGACGTCGAACGGACCTTCCGCGGCGTTGCTCAGGAGCGCGGTTTGCTGTTCGCGATCCACGTCGGCGAGATGGTTCCGGACGCGATCGAGACCGACCAGACGCGCCTGATGCAGATCCTCAAGAACCTGCTCTCGAACGCGTTCAAGTTCACCTCGCACGGTTCGGTGGAGCTGACGCTCGAACGGGTCGTGCGCGACGTCGACGGGGTCGTCGCGCCGTACGTCGCGTTCTCGGTGCACGACACCGGGATCGGGATCCCGGCCGACAAGCACAACGTCATCTTCGAGGCGTTCCAGCAAGCCGACATGTCGACGGCGCGCAAGTACGGTGGGACGGGCCTGGGGCTTGCGATCTCGCGCGAGATCGCGGGGCTGCTGGGCGGTGACATGGCGGTCGAGTCCGAACCGGCCGCCGGCTCGACGTTCACCTTCTTCCATCCGCTGGAGCGGACCGGCCGCGCCGTCGGCGCCTACGAGGCGCCGCTCTTCCCGCCGCGCGTGAAGCTCGCCGAAGGCGCCGCGCCGTTCGCCGCACTGCGCACGGTCACGCCGCCGCTTCCGATCGCGCCGATCGCCGACGACCGCGGCGACATTCGGCCGCAGGACCGCGTCGTGCTGATCATCGAGGACGACGCGACCTTCGCGCGCATCCTCCTCGGCCTCGCGCGCGACCGCGGCTTCAAGGGACTGGCCGCCGTCACTGGGACCGAGGGCCTCGCGCTCGCGCGGCAGTTCCTCCCCGACGCGATCACGCTCGACCTCGGGCTTCCCGACGTCGACGGCTGGGCGCTGCTCGACCAGCTCAAGCGCGATCCCGCGACCAAGGCGATCCCCGTCCACGTCATCTCCGGCGAGGAGCAGTGGCAGAAGGCGCTCGACTCGGGCGCGTTCGCGCACCTCAAGAAGCCGGCCAACGAGGACGCGCTGACGCAAGCCTTCGACAACCTGCTCGGCTTCGCCGACGCCGCCTCGCGCAACGTGCTCGTCATCGAGGACGACGTCACGCAGCTCTCGGCGATGGCGAACCTCATCCAGTCCGGCGAGGTGACGGTCACCGCCGTCTCGACCGGTGCGCAGGCACTCCACGCGCTCGACGAGGCGAAGTTCGACTGCGTCATCGTCGACCTCGGGCTCCCCGACATCGACGGGCTGGCGCTGATCGAGAAGATCAAGGCGCACCCGGCGCACGTCCGCGTCCCGGTCATCGTCTACACCGGGCGCGAGCTGACCGAACAGGAAGACGGCCCGATTCGCCGGCTCTCCGAGTCCGTGATCGTCAAGGACGCACTCTCGCCGGAGCGCCTGATCGAGGAAACATCATATTTCCTCAA